>CAVHKC010000034.1:0-9766 GCA_963636455.1 Ruthenibacterium lactatiformans | reverse complement strand
AAATCAGGCGGCAAGAAAATCGAAATAATTGAAGAAGTAATGATAGTCCATACAGACGAGAGAATTTAACAAAAAAAATCATACCGCAATTAGAAGATAAGCAGTCGGATGATATTTGATGAAAAGATAGTATAAAAAAACAGATTTATAGATTTTAAAAATTAAAAGGTTAAAGGAGCAAAAAAATGAACGGGAACAAAATGAAAGCGAGCGGCAGAATAATCGCCGTATTGTTGGCGGCTTTGATGGTGATTGCCATGATTCCGTCTGCAATGACGCAGACTTTTGCCGAAACGCAGGAAACAAATGTAAACGACAGCGAAATTGCTGAGGTTCAAAGCGGCACGGCAACAGTAACTGTCACGGCAGCGAATGCCACAGTTGTAATAAACGGGGTTCCGCAAACCACATATACAGCCGATATCGGCACGGAGGTTCCTGTCAAAATAACCCCTAATAAAGGTGCGTATATAAAATCCCTGACTGTGGGCACCAATAAAATTGAAGTAGAAAAAGGGAAGGCCTATGAAGGCGAAATTTTATTGGAGTCAGACATAGATATAACAGCGGAGGTTGTCAAGGAATTCAGCGTGACGGCAAATGCCTCAGAAGGCGGAACAATCAAACTGAACGACAGCAATGAAACCACGCTTACGGTGGATGAGCAAACAGAGGTAGCGGTTCAAGTTGAGGCAGAAGAAGGTTATCAGATTTCTTCTGTTTTTGTAAACAATGCGGCACAGCCCCTTGATGATACCAAGACATTCAAAAAGAAAATCACAGTAAATGAAAATACTGTGATTACGGCAGAGTTCGTTAAGGTTTATACGGTCACGGTCACATGCGATGAAAACGGAGAAGTTGAAATCACAGATCCAAAGACAGCCGGAGGTTCGGTTACGGTTAAAGAAGGAAGCAGCGTGAGCATCGAGGCTGCTCCAAATGAAAATTACCGAGTTTCGCAAGTAACGATAAATAAAGACAAAGATGAAAGCGTAAGCGGTGAAAATGATTCGAGTTACACCAAAACTATCAAGCCGGATAAAGATTATGAATTTGTCATAACTTTTGCACTCAATCAATACAAAATAACAAGCAGCAGCAATGTTAAGGACGCAGGAGTTATAAGCTCAGATCCGAATCCGGTGGATTATGGTGCTTCAACTAAAGTTACAGTAACTTCAAAAGCCGGATACAGCATCAAGTCTGTAAAGGTGAAGGATAAGGAAGGCGAGGCAGCGGTAGACAAGAAAAATGTTGAAAAATCGACAACGGCAGAATCCGCTGTAAGCTTTGAAATTGCAGCTGTTAAAGCGGATAAAGAAGTTATTGTTGAATATGAAGAAGCTGCAAAAGCAAAGGAAGCAGATTTCAGCTTTAATAATACGGATGCAGTAAGAACAAGCGGCAATCTTTATGTGTTTAAAAAGGATGCCACTGTAAAATTCAGCACAGTAAAAGATGGACTCAAAATTTATAAATATAACGACAAAGGCGAGCTGGAGCTTGTCGGCGGAGCATGGGATAAAAATTTCGTTGAAATCAAAGAAACAACATCAATAGGCAAAATAAGTATTTATTATCAGGCAGATGGGGAATATGGAAACTCCTGGCATGATTTTGAGTATTCCAAAGACGCTCCTTTGAAAATAGTTATTGAAACAGGCAAGCCAGAAGCGGAAGTTGTTTTAGATGAAAAAGCTGCCAAACCAAGTGCTGCTGGATGGTTCAATGAGGATGTTGTATACACGGTAAAAGCTTCGGATGCGGGTGATGATTACTCGGGCATTGCCTCAATAAAATATGAGGTGGGCTATTATAAAACAGAACAAGGCACGACAAAATTCGAAACCACCCAAAGCGGCACGCTTTATGAATATGCAAGCGGTGAAATAAAGCAGGAGATAGAGGAAACATTCACAGTTACAGCCGCAGATAACAACAGAGATGATGTTGTTGTCAGAGTGACTGTTGCTGACCTTGCGGGAAATGTTTGGGACAATTACCATAAGGAAGATGGCAGCGTAGAAGACCAACTTAAAATCAATATCAATTCAACTGCACCTACGGCAGTGATAAAGGTTGAAAATGAAAAAGATTCCGAAGGAAAAGAAAAGCAAAAGTCGGAAGAGTCGGTTGAGGATGGCAACTATTACAATATGTCCAGAACCGCAGCCATAACATACACAGACAGAGAAACAACTTTTGATAAAGACGCTGCTTTAGCAGGTATTACAGTCACGGCAAAAGATGCAAAAGGAAATAATATCGAAGGTCTTGCCGATGAGATTAAAAATTCAATAAGCTGGGGTGATTATGACACAGAAAAAGGCACAATCACAGCAACAATCAGCTTTGCAGAAGATGCAAATTATGAATGGAGCATTGAATATACCAACAAGGCAGATTTAGGCCTTGCCGATAACAAAGAAGGCGGAATTACCACAGAAGGTGACCATGTGTTTGGCTTTGCGGTTGACAAGACTGCACCGACTGCCTCAATCTCTGCCAAAGACAAGGAAAATGAGGAAATCACCTGGAAGGATCTTATCACTCCACTGGCCTATAAAATATACAGAAAAACTCAGGTGGACACGCAGGCTTCAGGTGAGGATGCAACCACAGGAATACAAAACATTCGTTATTATAAATCAAACGAAAAAGAAGCTCTTGCAAAAGATGAGCTTGAAAAGATTTTCACGGATGAAACCAAGTATTCAAAAAACCCCATTTCGGTTAATTCGAATGAGGAGTTTGTGGTATATTCACGCATTACCGACCTTGCAGGAAACTCAACCTATGTAGGCA
This sequence comes from Ruthenibacterium lactatiformans, assembly GCA_963636455.1. GTDB lineage: Bacteria > Bacillota > Clostridia > Lachnospirales > Lachnospiraceae > RGIG5612. Next base: position 6,958 of record CAVHKC010000034.1, on the reverse strand, counting down.
CAAACGGCATAATTTATGATTCAATCAGCCCTGAAGTTTCCGTTACAGCAAGCACAAAACAAAACGAAAACGGTTATTACAACGGTGATGTCAAGCTTTCGGTTTCTGTTAATGAAGAACTTAAAAATGTGGCATATTCAGGCATTAAAGAAATTTCTTATGTAATTACAGCTCAGGATACAGGTGCAAAAGAAAGCGGTAAATTCGACCTGCAAAAGGGCTCGGCAATAGGCAGCAACGATGTTATCAAAAAGTGGGACGGCACGCTCACCATTGATTCAAAGAAATTCAATTCAAACAGTGTGAGCGTTGTGGTTAATGCTTCTGACAATGCAGGCAATGAAACAACTAAAACCTTAAGCGGCATAAAAATCGATGTCACTGCACCGGTGATTGACATAGCCTACGACAACAACAATGCCGACAATGCAAAATATTTCAACAAAGACAGAACGGCAACCATTGTTGTTACAGAGCGCAATTTCAATCCTGATGATGTTCAAATAAAAATCACAAACACTGATGGCGTGATCCCAAAAATCGGCAAATGGACAAAGACAGAAGGAACCGGGAACAAGGATAATGCCATGTGGACAGCGGCAATCACATACAGTGCGGACGGTGATTATACCTTCGATATTAATTACACAGACCTTGCAGGAAACAAATGCACAAGCAAACGCTACGGAAACAGCGTTGCCCCGACTGCATTTACAGTTGATAAAACGGCACCCGTTGTGTCTGTAAGCTACAGCAACAATAATGCAAGGAACGAGAAATATTTTGACGCTCCAAGAACTGCGACAATCGTAGTAAACGAACACAATTTCGATGTAAACCGTGTTGAGTTTACTCAGACAGCCGCATTAAACGGCGCAAATATTGATATACCTGCAGCCGCATGGTCAAACAACGGCGACATACATACCGCAACAATTGTTTACGATAGAGACGGCGACTACACCTTTGATGTTTCGGTTAAGGATATGGCTGCAAATGAAACAAAGGAAGCAAATTATGCAGACAGTGCGGCAGCCAAGGACTTTGTTATAGACCAGACAATAGAAGATCCGATTATAGGCGGTGTCAAGGATGGCGGAGCATATAAAGGCGATGCAGTTCCTACAATATCCTTTGGCGACATAAATTATGATTCTTATGAAGTAAGGCTTTTGCGCACAAGCCTCGGCAAAAAGAATGTTGATGTGACAGCTGAATTCATCAAGGGCATAACCGAAAACGCCCAGGGTGGAGAAGGCTCTTTCGACACATTTGAAAAGATTGTGGCAAACGACGGAATCTACACACTCATTGTGAAGGTTGTCGATAAGGCAGGGCATGAAGCAACCAAGGAATGCACATTCACATTGAACAGATTCGGCTCTGTTTATGAATACAGCGACGATTTGGTTGATTTGATAAAGGACGGCGGACAGTATGTGACATCTGTGAATGAAGACCTTGTGATCACAGAATACAATGCTACCAAGATTTTGAAGGATTCGCTCAAACTCCTTGTTACGCGTGACGGAGAGTCCGTGGATGTTGATTACACAAGCAATCCTGCAAATATAAATGCACAGGCAAGCATCGGAGAAAGCGGATGGTATCAGTATGTGTATACAATCAAAGCATCGAACTTTGAACAGGACGGTGTATACAAGATATCGCTGGCTTCCAAATATTCGGCAGATGATTCGGTCTCGAACGAATCAACAAGCGTGCCTGAAAACTCAACAGACGAAGGCGGAAAGAAAGTTGTTGACGCAATGACATTCACCGTCGACTCGGCTGCACCCGAAATCAGAAATATCGTTAATCTTGAAAAGAAGATTGTCGATAAAGACAAGATTGTGGACGGCAAGCTCAATGTCAAATATACGGTTGTGGATGTCGGCGGACTCAAGTCCATCGAAGTTATTGTCAATGACAAAACCGTTCAGACGCTTAATAAAGAAGACATAGGAGACGGTGCATACAACTTCACGGGAAGCTTCGATATAGAAGAGCAGTCGGGAACAGCGGCTCAGAAGGTCAGAATCAAGGCAACGGACCTTGCAGGAAATGTGACAGACACAGATTCGGCTGAATTCCTTGCGGCACATTCGTCAGATAATTCGGACAGCACATTTGTATTTTGCAATGAAGTAACGGTTTCAAGGAATTTCTTCGTTCGCTGGTATGCAAACAAAGCACTCTTCTGGGGAATTATCGGCGCAGTAGTCGTGATTGCGGCAGCTATGTGCTTTATAGTGGCAGCAAAGAGAAGGAAGAAATCTGAAGAGGAATAATAAATAATAAATTCAGACAATATGTAATTTTCCGTGCAGAACAAGGTTTTGTGCGGAAGATTACGAATTCGGATGCAGGCAAAAATTAGACATTTTTGGATGAATGAACAGTTTGATTGAAAACAATTTCATAAAGAAGCTCGAATGCGGTGCGGATTTTGCTTATGTTTTGGAAGACGAAAGTTCTTTTTTGTCCACAGAATATAAGGTTCTTCAAAGCCGCGCGGATGGCTGCTTTGTCAGATGCATGAAGATGATGTATAACGGGAAAATCGAGCTGCTTTATCTGACGGAAGGGCTGAAATCCTTTGCTTCCATGTTTCATTCATTGGATGCGGAAAGCTTTTTGATTATTATTTCAAATTTGTTTTCGGATATTTCCGATGTCAAAAACAACGGATTTTTGTTCTGCCAAAATATTGATATCGGCTTTGAACATATTTTTATTGACCCTTTAACCTACAAGGTTCACCTTGTATATTTGCCTTTGAACAGGCATTTTCACGAAGATTATTCAAGCTTTGAAAATGAAATAAGAACGGAAATTGTGCGGCTTATTTCCAAAACTGCGGCTTTTCAGTCAGAAAAGACCTCGAAGTTGTCGGAAGAACTTTCGAACGGAATATACAGCATCGAAGATATATGCTCACATATAAAATATAAAAAAGACGCAGGAGTAGGAAACGGGCATGGAGCTGGCAGAAAACCTTTGCCGGAAAAATCGCAGGTTCTGCATCTCGTTGCCATGAATGCGCCGAGGCACATCGAAATTGCCGTGACAAAAGATGATTTTGTTATCGGAAAGAAAGCCGAACTTTGCGACGGGGTTGTTGATTTCAACAAAATGATCAGCAGGAAGCACTGCAGAATAAGCCGTCAGGGGAACCAATATACCGTGACGGACCTTCAAAGCTCAAACGGAACATTTGTAAACAGGGCAAGGCTTAAACCTGGCCTTCCATATCCCATTAAAGACGGCGATATCATAAGAATGGCAGACAGCGATTTCCAGGCAAGGATAAGGTAGAGGGACGAGAGCATGGCAAAACCGAGAATTATCATAGCAGATACGGATTTCGGATATATCGTTCCGATCCAGCTTAAATTTGCTGAAGAATTTTTTGAGAAGGCTGAGCTTGAAATAATAACCGAGCCTGCCTATTTTGCGGAATTGTTTTCAACGCCTCAAAAAATCGATATTTTGATTGTTTCGGAAGATTTATACAGCACGGATATGCAGAGGCATAATATTTCGCATATCTTTATCATGAAAGAGCAGTACGAAGAGGAACAGACTGCCGATTTGAATGTGAGCAATATTTTCAAATATACAAGCATTAAGGAAATATTCAATGAAATAACAGCAAAAAGTGCAGATGTGCTTAAACTGAATGCGGCAGGAAGCCAGGAAACAAAGGTAATATTGTTTTATTCGGCAAACGGAGGTGTGGGAAAAACAACGCTTGCGATGGGTGTAAGCGCAGTGCTTACAAAAAGCTACAAGCGAGTTTTGTATATAAATGCCGCAAGGCTTCAGGTTTTTCAGCATATGCTTAAAAATCACACGGCGATTACCTCAGCAGATGTGTATGCAAGGCTTGCAGCTGCCGATGAAAATATTTATTCGGAAATCAAGCATGTAATACGCAAAGAACTGTTTTATTATCTTCCGCCTTTCAAGGCAGCACTGCTGTCTTTGGGCTTAAACTACGGGATTTTCGAAAAAATCATTGTTTCTGCAAAGAAAAGTGCAGACTTCGATTTTATCATCGTTGATGCGGATGTGACCTTTGACGAAGAAAAAGCAAGGCTTCTGAACATCGCAGACAGTGTTGTTGTGGCTGTGAAACAAACAGTTGCATCGGTTTTGGCTACAAATATTTTGGTTTCAAATATAAACGGCGCAAACGGTGATAAATACATATATATCTGCAGCGATTTCGACAAGGAAAATGACAATGCACTGATATCGCCCAAGCTTTCGATGAAGTTTTCAATCAGCGATTATGTGGAGCATTTCAGGCATTATGAAAGCATGATGCCCGAGGATTTTTCCAAGGAAAGCAGCATGCAGAAGGCGGCATATCTGATTTTGTAAGACGGGGATGGCTATGAATAAGGATACGGCAATTGTGATTTTTAATATGACAAAACGAAATTTCACGGCAGACCTTGAAGTTCCGCTGGATATTTCGGCAAACGATCTCGTGAATGCACTGAACAGTGCATACGAGCTTGGAATTGATACCTCGGATATGAAAAGCTGTTATTTGAAAATGGAAGAGCCGATCGCACTGCTTAAAGGCAACAAAACTCTCGCAGACTTCGGAATGAGAAACGGAAGCATTATAAATTTCACAAAGTAGGAGATAAGGCAGAATGAACAGATACAAAGTTACTCTTTCGAGCAACACTGTATATAAAGAAATTGAGCTTGCTTCCGGTTTGCAGCAGGTGAAGGTCGGCACGGGCGTGGACTGCGATGTGCGCCTTCGGAAAGAGCTTTTTTTCGGTCAGATCGAGCTTGCCTTTGCAGAAAATAAGGAAGGCTGGAGCGTAAGCTGTTCCGACAATATATATCTGACCGCCGGAGATATCAGAAAGCTGGTGACAAAAAAGCTTGTTCACGGCGATGTTCTTGAAATCAAGTATCAGGAATCGGATAACCTTGTTTTTGAGATGGAATTTCTGATCGATTTTGATGACGGAAAGAAGAAATATGAAAGAATCATAGATGTTTCGGGCGTAAATTCCTTGACCGTCGGCGCATTGCAAAACTGCGGCATTGCACTTTTCGGAGAGTATGTGAAAAATGATATGCTCATTTTGAACAGGAACAAAGAAGGATTTGCCATTGATATAAGAAATACTACTTACGGTATTTATATAAACGGGAGAAAGGCAAAAAGCGGAGATATCGTAAAAAACACGGATTTCTTTTCCGTGTCCGATTATTTCTTTTATTGCAAAGAAAACAGAATTTTTACCGAAATCCGAGATGATATGCAGATAAACGGACTTACATATCAGGACATTAATTTCAATCCGTTATATCCGATGTTCAAGCGAAACACTCGGGTGAAAATCGTTGTTAATGACGAAAAAATAGAAATTCTTGATCCGCCCGCCAAACCGCAGAAACCGAAAAACAGCATACTTTCGCGGCTGCTTCCTTCTGTTGTTATGGTTGTTGCAGGCCTTGCGATGTCATTTGTTTCGCCTTTTATGCTGATTTCAAGCGGAATCGGCGTTGTGACCGCCATTATCGGAATCATTCAGGGGAAAAGGGATTTTAAAAAGGATTCGTCGGAAAGAATAAAAAAATACAACAACTATATCGCCAACAAACGCAGTGAAATAGAAACCTGTCGGGAAGAAGAACAAAAAACCTTGGAAGAAATTTATATTTCGTGGCAGGTGCAGCAGGCAAGATTTAATTCATTTTCACCGGATTTGTTTGACAGAACAAAGGACGATGAGGATTTCCTCTGCGTTCGCTTGGGAAGCGGAGATGTTGAATCAAAGCGTGAAATAAATTATAAGAAGCAAGAAAGACTTGAAATCGAAGACGACCTTCAGGAGCTCCCCGAAAGGCTGTTCAACGAATATAAAAACGTTCACGCAGCTCCCATTGTGTGCGATTTGAAAGCAGCAAATGCCATCGGCATAATAGGTTCTGCGGCTTTCCGTTTTGAACTCATGAAAAATATTGTGATTGATATTGCCGCAAGACAGTATTTTTCGGATGTTAATATGTTCTTCGTTGCAGGCAAGGAGCACGCAAATAAAATTCATTGGCTGAGAATGCTGCCCTATGCGTACAACGATGATATCGGCATACGAAATATCGTTTGCGATGACGAGAGCAAAAATATAATTTTTGAGTATTTATATAAAGAACTGACATTCCGTGAACAGCAAAAGACTTTTGACAAACAGCTCATCATATTTCTTTTTGACGAGTATGGTTTTCAAAGCCATCCTCTTTCAAAGTTTGTTGAAAAAGCCTGCGATATAGGAGTTACTTTCATTTTTTTCGGAAATTGCAAAGCGGAAATTTCTGTCGGATGTAAATTTCTTGTTGAAGAGCGGGAAAATCAGACAGCAATATTTGTGGATACAGATGACCGAACGAAAGCGGGGCTGTTTTCATATCCGATTATCAGTGATGCTCAAGGCTTAGGTATTGTGAAGCTTCTTACGCCGGTATATACAGAAGAAATATCCCTTGAAAGCACATTAACCAAAAACATTTCCATGTTTGAGCTTTTAAACATTATTGCGGTTGATGATATTGACCTTAAGGAACGCTGGGCAAAATCACAGGTTTATAAATCCATGTCTGCGCCGATTGGTGTGTCAAAGACGGGAATTGTGTCATTGGATCTTCATGATAAAGCACATGGGCCTCACGGCTTGGTTGCCGGCACAACAGGCTCGGGCAAATCCGAGATTCTGCAGACATATATCCTTGCAATGGCAACACTGTTTAATCCTTATGAAGTGGGATTTGTTATCATCGACTTTAAAGGCGGAGGAATGGTAAACCAGTTCAGAGATCTTCCGCACCTTCTCGGTGCTATCACTAATATTGACGGAAAAGCCATAAACAGATCCTTAAAGTCTATAAAGGCGGAGCTTAAGAAGCTTCAGCGTTATTTTGCGGA
>CAVHKC010000033.1:0-9923 GCA_963636455.1 Ruthenibacterium lactatiformans | reverse complement strand
CCTATATGGCATTACACATGACTGCAGCCGACACAAATAATTAGAAAATCTTTTTGTTATTTTTGTAACAAAAAGATTTTTTTATTATACAAGTAATTTTAATAATTTTACAAATGCAAAAATCGAACATACTATGTACACACAGAAATACAATTCGGTCATGCGACAGGCATGTAATGTTTTTTCATACAAACAATGCAGAGACGGTAAAACACATTAAAAAACGGCAAAAGGCCTTTATAAGGCGTTTGCCCTGTGTGAAGTCATCTGTTGATGACTGAAGAAAAGAGGGCAATATGCAGGCAGTAATAAATAAGAGTCCGATAAGGTACGCACTGGTCGTTTTGATGTTTTTTGCCTTGGCACTTAACGGATTTACGAACATGGTCTTTTCTGCGCGTGCCGTTGATGTTATGGCAACATACAACATAACACAGGCGCAGCTTACATCTGTATCGGGCGTTTCAAATCTCGGAGGATTTTTCTTCTCCATACTGTTCGGATATTTGGCTGACCGCTTCGGTGTACGTAAATTTCCGCTGATAGTTTTCGGAGGCTCGGTGGTTTTGGCGGTAGCCAAGATTTTTGCAGGCTCATATGTGCTTTTGTGGATTTTAACATTCGCATCATCGGCACTGTGGCTTCCCGCAACAATGCTGGCACCCAAGCTTTTCTCGGCATATTTCGAGCCTAAGGAAATGGCTTCGGCAATGGGTGTTTATATATCGGGCGCGGGACTCGGAACAACACTGGCATTTGCGCTGGCACCGAGATTCAACAGCACTCCAGCAGCGCTTACGGCAATAGCAATCGGAATGGCAGTCATTTTTGTGGCATGGCTTTTCCTGGTAAAGGACCCTAAGAAAGTTGAGGCAGCCGAAAATCAGCCGGCACCGAAGCTGAATATATTGGGCGTTTTCAAAAGCCCGACCATGATTAAGATTATGGTCTGTGGCGGACTTGCAGTCGGCTGCGCAATTCTTATAAACAGCTATGCGGTTACATGCATGATCGGAAAGGGCATGGATGAGGGTCTTGCCGGAACAACAGCTACGGTTATGAATCTGTGCCTGCTTGCAGGCGGCATGGTTTCGGGCTTTGTTGTGGACAAGATCGGAAAATATAACATACCGTACCTGTTCATCTGCGTGGTCGGAGGTGTCGGATACTTTCTTGTATACAAATTTGTTCCGACGGGAATTCCGACAACCATAGGAATGGCAGTATGCGCATTCATCGTGTCAGGTTCAATCGGCGTTAATGCCGGACGAATCGCACTGATTCCGATGACAAAGGAGTTCGGACCGGAAATGATAGGCGCCGCAGGCGGAATGAACCAGACGGCGGCAGGCCTGTTCGGATGGCTTTTCCCCACAATTGTTGCGGCAATATTCCAGGACAATTATGTCGGAATGTTCATCTGCGGAGCAGCTTTCCTGGTTGCGCTCGGGCTTTTCGGACTTTTGGTTCCGGAGCTCGGAAGCAAGGGGGAAATTGCCCAAAGCCAAAAAAATTCATAAGCAGGGCAATTTGATTTGCGAAAACAATTTATAAACATCAATATTCATAAACAGTAAAAAACTGGCAAAACAGTTCATAAAATATTAAAAATTTTAATCTTACAGGAGGAAAAAAGTTATGGGAAGATTAGAAGGTAAAATTGCAGTCGTTACAGGCGTTGCTTCGGGAATCGGAAGAGGCATTGCTCAGATGTTTGCAAAAGAAGGCGCAAAGGTTGTGGGAACATCGCGTTCCGACGGTGGCCAGGCAGTTATTGACGAAATCGTTAAGAACGGCGGAGACGCAATCTATGTGAAGGCTGATCTTCGCAACAAAGAATCCGTAGACAAAGTTTACGATGCTGCAATGGAAAAATACGGAAAAGTCACAACACTTGTAAACTGTGCAGGCGTTTTGGTTCATAAACCGTTCCTTGAGCACAATGACGATGACTATGCTTTCATCAGTGAAACAAACTTCAGACCGGCAATCTGGATGATGCAGAAATTCCTTCCGGAACTCACAAAAGAAAACAGCCACGGAAAGAATGCAATTTTGAACATTGCCTCAATTTCATCCATAAAGCCCGAAACAAACGCATATTTCTACGGCGCATTTAAGGCAGCGCTTGATCTTACAACGCGTAACTTAAGCCGTGAGTTCAGCCCTAAGGGTGTTCGTCTTAACGTAATCTGCCCGGGACCCGTTCAAACAGGAATGACACCCAAGGCAGTTAAGGAAAGCCCTGAAATTCAGGCAGAAATGTGCAGAACAGTATGCTCAATCGGAAGACTCGGTGAGCCCGAAGATATCGCATATGCAGCAACATATCTTTGCTCTGATGAGGCGACATGGGTAACAGGCGCACACTTCGTAATTGACGGCGGCGCATGCATGATGGGCTAATTCCACTGCCGAATAAAAAGTATTAACCCCAAAAACTATTAAGGAGATAGTCTGAGAAATGGAATTAACAAGAAAAGACCCCAAAAGGTGGTTGTCATTAATAGCAATGATAGTCGTGCTTTTCATAATGCAGTTTTCGTGTCTGATTACCGCCGGAGTAGCAACAATGATTATGCCGGAGCTCGGATTGTCTCCTGCTCAGTTCGGAATGCTTTGCAACATGCCCTTCCTTGCGGGCGTATTGTTCGGAATACTCACGGGTAACTTAGGCGATCGCTACGGCATTAAGAAAATGATGACAATAGGAATCATCATATTTGCGATCGGAGCATTTTGGAGAGCATTCTCACATGATTTTATAATGCTTATGATTTCGAGCCTGTGCATGGGATTCGGCGTTGCCGTTCTCAATGCAAACTCGACAAAGGGAATTCGTTTGTGGTTTGAAGGTCCGTCAATGGCACCTGCCATGGGACTTTATGTGTGCGGCGCATCGGTCGGCGCGGGAATCGCAATTTCAGTCGGACCGTATTTTGCAACATATTCAGATGCATTCATGCTTTGCGGCTGGCTCGGCATTGCGGCGGTTGCCGTCTGGATTTTGCTTTACAGGACACATCCGTCTGAAAAAGATGCAAGCCAGAGCGAGCGTGTCGGAATGTCCGCATTCAAGTCAATCCTGAAAAACAAATATGTTTGGATTGTATCACTTATGATATTCTTTGTATTCGGATGTTCAACAACATTCCAGACATATATAAGTGCAGCCTTTGCAATTAAAACCGCAAATGATATGGCGGCAGTGAGTGTGCTTTCAATGATAAGCGCCGTTGCCGTAGCGGTCGGCTCGATATTTATGCCGATGCTTATAACAAGATTCAAAAGATTCCGACCCGTTATGACAGTGATATTCTTATGTACTGCCGTAACAGCAGCTCTTTGCTACCTTTTGCCTTTCGGAGTATGGACATATGTCTTTATGGCAGTTTTCGGAATATTCTTAGGAACATGTCTTGCAATGGGAAAAGCAGTGCCTGCTTTACTTCCGGGCATAAATGTGGCAAACTTAGGAGCAGTCGGAGGACTGCACAGTGCACTGCAGAATGTCGGTGCATGGTGTATAGCCGGATATATTATCGCCCCGATATGCCAAAGCTTTTTTGCTCAGGCCCTCTATCCTGCAATCTATATCGGCGCCGCCATATGCGCGATACTTGGCGCGATTACCGTATTACTTCTGCCGAGGGATCTTCCCACGGCGCATCGCCCGGACTGACAGGATGATGAGCGGAAAGAATAATAAGATTTCTGCATTTCTTTTTTGGGATGCAGGGGGAAACAGCCCGTGCAGTGACGCGTGGCTGTTTTTCCTTTGTTGATTTTAAAATTTAAAATGCTATAATGGCGGTCAGTGGCGTGATATGGTAAATAATGGGTGACGCCGCACAGGAAAAAACGGTTCATATTTGGTGCCAGCCATGTTTGGGAGGTAATTGAAAGATGGATGTTAAGAAAATGTCATGCGCAGACTGCGCAAAGCCGCTCTGCAATTCAGACAGAACGGATTATTCTGAATTTTGTCTTACAAAAAACATGGATCCCGACTTTTTGAATGAAGTGACAAAGCGATACGAAGAGCCTGAAAATCTTAAATTCATGCAGACGGCGGCCTCCGTTGAGTTCGACGGATACTGCGAATGGCCGAGAGTCCGTGAAATATGCGAGTTTGCAAAGCGAATGGGGTATAAAAAAATCGGAATTGCAACATGTGTGGGGCTTTTGAAAGAAGCAAGAACATTTGCAAAAATCCTGAGAAGCTATGGCTTTGAGGTGTTCGGCGTGGGGTGCAAGGTTGGAAAGGTTTCAAAACAGGAACTTGGCATTCCCGAAAAATGCAACGCAATCGGAAAGAGCATCTGCAATCCCATCATGCAGGCGGCTGAGCTTGAAAAGGAAGGAACGGAATTTAATGTTGTAATCGGCCTTTGCGTGGGGCATGACAGCATGTTTTACAAATATTCAAAGGCACCTGTGACAACGCTTGTGACAAAGGACAGGGTGCTTGCGCATAATCCCGTTGCCGCACTTTATACATGTGAAGGATTTTATGCAAAAAGAATTTTCGGAGACGTAAAGAAATAAATTACGCACATTTTTAAATAAATCTTCAAACACATTTGTAATTTAGAAAAATGAAATTACGATGATTTTATTAAGCAGATAATGGGTGACGCCATAATCTGTAATTTAAAAATAAATAGTAAAATCAAATACTGAATTTGATTAAAAAAGGTTAATTCATATACAGAATTTGATTATGGGTGACACCATAAAAAAGCAATTAAAAAGGTTAGTTTATGTTGATTTTAAAAGAATATACAGGACATATAAGAAATTGGAAGCAGCTTTGCGAAGAGCTTGGAATTGATTCAAGCCTCTCGCGAAAAAAGCGCGAAGAACTCATAATTTTAAAAGGCTGCGAAACATGGGGTGAGGAGCTTCCGAAGCACATCTTTGGTATGTTTGCCTTTGCCGTGTGGGATGATGAGAAAGAAAAGCTCTTCTGCGCAAGAGATCAGTTCGGCACAAAGCCATTCTATTATTATGAAACAAAAGATAATAAGCTGCTTTTCGGAACGCTCATAAGAGATATTCTCGGAAAACCTGGGTTCATCAAAGAATTGAATGAAGATATGCTTCAGATATATTTGACGATGACTTATGTGCCGGGAGAAAACACCTTTTTCAAAGGAGTTAAAAAACTTATGCCGGGCTGCATCCTTGAATGGACGGCAAAGGACGGCGTGAAGATAACAAGATATTGGAAACCGGAATTTAAGCCCGAAACCGGAAAAAGCCTTCAGGATTTTGCCGATGAGATAAATGAAAAAATGGCTGAAATAATGCCGCAGGTTTTGGAAGACGGCGAAGAAGCAGATTCCTTCCTTTCGGGAGGCGTGGACTCATCCTATGTCTTTGCACTTTCAAAGGCAAAGAACGCCGATACGATAGGATATGACGATGAACGCTTTGACGAAAGCAAGCTTGCCGCACAGACAGCCGAAATTTTGGGACGCACGATATCTGTCTGCAAAATTCAGCCCGAACAGTACTTTGAAGCAGTGCCTTATGTCATGGAAAATATGGAACAGCCTTTGGGAGATGCAAGCGCAATCGTGTTTGCAATCGGAACAAAGGAAACTGCAAAGCATACAAAAATCTGCTATTCGGGCGAGGGCTCGGACGAGTTTTTCGGCGGATATAACATGTACAGGAATGCCGAAAGGTACGGCGAAAACCTAAAGACCTTTTATGTCGGAAACAGCAATATCATGAAGGAAGACGAAAAGGAAAGGCTTCTTAAAAACTACAAGCCCGGTTTTCTTCCGATATATATTGTCAAAGGCACATATGATGAAATCGAAGGATATGACCCGCTTTCTAAGATGTGCAGCATAGACATACAATATTGGCTTGAGGGCGATATATATCTGAATGTGGACAAAATGAGCCGTGCGGCAGGGCTTGAGGTCAGAATGCCGCTTACGGACCTTAGAATTTTCGATATTGCTTCACGCATGCCCTCGGAATATAAGATAACAGACGAACAAAACAAGGTTGCTTTCAGAACGGCAGCGGCGAAACATCTGCCGGAAGAAGTTGCTTTCAGAAAGAAATTGGGCTTTATCGTGCCCATAAGAATATGGATGGCGGACGAGCGTTACAACGCTTCGGTAAGAGAAGTGCTTGCAGGTAAGTCGGCAGAAAAATTCTTCAACAAAGACGAAATTCAAAAAATTTGGAGGGAATATAAGGAAGGCAACTCGGATCTTTGGAGAAAAATCTGGGTTATATACACCTTTTTGATTTGGTATGACATCTATTTTAAAGAATAAAAATAAAGAAACAAATGATTTGAAAATCGAGGCCGGAAAAGAGAATTTTGGTTTTAAAAAGAACGGAAAAATCAAGCTTTCCGATCATTTTACATTCAGAAGACTTTTGGCCTTTACACTTCCGTCAATTGCCATGCAGGTGCTTACGGCACTCTATACGATAGTTGACGGAGTTTTTGTGTCCAATTTTGCGGGAACCACGCCTTTTGCGGGGCTGAATTTCATATTTCCGTTTCTTGTTATTTTAAGCACATTCGGATATATGTTCGGAACCGGAGGCAGTGCGCTCGTTGCAAAATTTTTGGGCGAGGGCAGACAGGAAAAGGCACGAAGCCTGTTTTCGCTTTTTGTATACACGGCATTTGCGCTCGGCGTTGTGCTTTGCGTAGCCGGATATTTTCTTGTCCCTTCTGTTGCAAAAATGCTTGGCGCCGAAGGAGAAATGCTTCGTTACAGCATTCTTTATGCAAGAATAGTTATCATTGCACTTCCGGCATGGTCTTTGCAGCAGCTTTTTCAAATGTTTTTTATTGCGGCGGAAAAGCCGAAGCTGGGTTTTGTGATGGCTGTTATTGCAGGCCTTTTGAATGTGGGGCTGGATGCCTTGTTTATTATCGTATTTGATTGGGGGCTTGCAGGTGCTGCGATTGCAACGGCGATTGCGCAGGGTGTCGGAGGATTTTTTCCGGTTGTTTACTTCTTTGTCAAGCGTGACGGAATTTTGTACCTTGGAAAAACAAAGGTTGATTTTCTGGCAATAGGAAAAGCCGCAAGCAACGGAATCTCCGAATTTGCAAGCACAATTTCGATATCTGTTTTAAGCATGCTCTACAATATGCAGCTTTTGAAATATGCAGGAGAAACGGGCGTCGCCGCCTACGGAATCATAATGTACATCGACATGGTTTTCTTCGCATGCTTCGTGGGATATTCCCAGGGAATGTCTCCGATTGTAAGCTTCAACTACGGCGCGCAAAACCACAAGGAACTGCATAATATTCTAAAAAAGAGCATTGCGATTCTTGCAAGCTTTGCGATTGTCATGTTTGCGCTTGCAGAGATTCTTGCAGGGCCGTTGGCTTCAATTTTTGCAAGCAAGGATGCCGAACTTTTGGCAATGACCGTGCGAGCATTCAGAATTTATTCCATTTCTTTTCTTGTATGTTCCGGAACGATTTACGGCTCAGCATTTTTCACCGCACTCAACAACGGGGTTGTTTCGGCGGCAATTTCCTTCGTTCGAGTCATCGTTTTTGAGATAGCCGCTGTTTTGATTCTGCCTGCTGTTTTCGGCATCAACGGCATTTGGTGGGCTGTCGTCATCGCCCGCACCATGGGCTCGTTGTTTGCCGCGATTTTGATCATAAAATTCAAGGGCAAGTACCATTATTGGGACAAGCAATATGACGCTTAGCCTTATCAAACATGATCAGACGCCTTTGTCGCGGCGTAGTCCTCGCAAGTGAGGGGTGTCCCAAAATCATAAAAGCAGAATTTTCAGAGAAAACTATTGACAATATCACGGTTGACCGATATAAATTGTTAAAGAGCAGGTGATTTTAATGGTAATAAACGAAATTATGGCAAATCGTAATATTTCAAAGTATAGATTATCCAAAAACAGCGGCATTCCCTATACAACGCTGACGGATATTTTAAGCGGCAAAGCACGGCTTGAAAAATGCAGTGCTGAAACGGTGTATAAGCTGTCTAAAGAACTGAATATTACGATGGAGGAGCTGCTTTCTCCATATTTTGAAAAGCGGTGCAGCTTTGAGCTGTATAAGAGCAATGTGTGCCATCGATTAAAAACACTTGGCGATATAGATTTCATCATCGATACCTTGGAAAAAAACAAAATTAGAGAGTATTATAATCGAAGATGGTATCCTGAAAGTTTTTATCTTCTTGCAATGCTTGATTATATAAGCCGCATTAACAATGTGCCTATATGTGAGGATTACAGTGACCTGCGCAGACAATCGCTGCAAGAAGTACTCTACCCATCAAGCATTATTGCAGCGTCCGTTATGACAAACAGTGACGAGGAAAAGAAAAAGGCAAAGGCAGAGGCTATCCCGGAATTTATGCGCTTTAATATTGTGGAAGGCGAGGTTAGGAATGTCGTCTGAAAACAATAATTATTTTACCAAAGGCAATCTTGATGAATATCTTAAAGAACTCGGCAAAGAATACCGCCGCCTTAACGGTAAGAGCATGCCTGCCGAATTCCTATACTCCAAAGTTAGATGAGTTCTCCGTAAGATACAGACAATTTTCCAACGTATTAAATGTACGCACGGTTTCAGCAGAATATCTTGTCGCAATGAAGCTCTGCTCCGGCAGAAAATACAAAAAGGACCTGTCTGATATTATAGGCGTTCTATATGAACACGAAAAACGAGGCACTCCGCTGACGATGAAAGATATTGACCGTGCTATATGTAATCTTTACGGAGGATGGAATAACATCCCTGACGATTCTGTATCATTCATTAAGAAAACAATGAAAAACGGCAACTATGAAAAGGCATATCGAGCGGTCAGTGACGAGGAAAAGCGTTCAAAGGATCTTTTGGTGCAATTTGAAGAAGATTATCCAAATGTTATGAATACAGAAAATTCAAATACCATTTTGGAAAATCTGAAACGCAGGAAAAAGAAAGGACAGGAACGCTGATATTTATTCTTTTATTGTTATGGGGACCAAACCATCCTGCTTTTGGCGGCATTCAACATTTTCTTTCAGAAAATTCACTGGCAAAGCGATTTAACACTAAAGTCACAAATACTCGGTAAATTGTGATATAATTTTTGCGCACAAGTGCAATGAAGGAGAAAAGGCATGAAATTTTTAAATGAATGTCCGAACAAGAATATCTGCTGGCCAATGCTAAGCCTGGATGATTTCCTTTGCGAATTTGCATGCATTTCGGGCGGAAGCAAAAGTTTGCACGATGTGTATAAGACTTATGAAACGCCAAGCGGTTTTTATTCAAGAAATATGATTTTCGAAGCAGATGAAGAAGATGTGCAAGGTGCGGTGTCGGATATTGTCAAAGCAGCATCCGAAGGAAAACCCGCACTTACAACCTACACAGAAGAGCTCGTTTTTGAAGGCACAAAACAGTTTTTCGAGCAGAACGGGTTTAGTATATTGCTTGTTCAGCATGGAATGATTTTTGACACACAAAATCCTTTTGACGAAACATTTTGCCCGCAGACCGTGCGGATTAATTCAGCTAAGATAGACGAATGGAACGAAGTAATGCTTAAGGGCTTCGGAAACGAAAAACAGCCCGAGCCCGAAACATACCGTGCGATTGCAAAGGATTCAAATATCATGGTTTATGCTTATATTGAAGACGGCGCAATTTTGGGAACTGCAATGATGCTTTTGAATAAAGAAAATTCAGGAATTCACGAAGTTGCGGTTCCGCCCGAAAACAGGCACAAGGGCATTGCAAAAAAGCTGATACTGAAAGCACTAAAAGACGCAAAAGCCTTTGGCTGCAAAACGGTTTCACTTCAGGCTTCTGATGAGGGACGGTTTGTATACAAATCAATCGGATTTGAAGAATATTCACAAATTTATACATGGGAACTAAGGTAATATAAGAC
>CAVHKC010000032.1:9324-9961 GCA_963636455.1 Ruthenibacterium lactatiformans | reverse complement strand
CCTTCGGGAACAAACGATTTCTCAAACGTAGTTAAAGCATATCAGGATGCAGATATTGATATTCTTGCAGGAACAAACATTCCTCCTGATTTCTCAAACCTCTTCACACAGATGATTGCAAAAGGCATCAAGGTTGACTGCATCACAATGGGCAAGTGCTGCTTGCTCCCTGGTGACGTTTCAGCTTTGGGCGACAATGTTGAAGGAATCATGTCAGAAGTTTGGTGGGCACCCAACTATCCGTTCGTATCAGGCCTTACAAGCGTTACATGCCAGGAACTCGGCGATGCATACAAGGCTGACAATGGCGGCGTTATGCCTCAGCCCGCAGGTTATGCATATGCAG
The DNA here is from genome assembly GCA_963636455.1 of Ruthenibacterium lactatiformans. Lineage (GTDB taxonomy): Bacteria > Bacillota > Clostridia > Lachnospirales > Lachnospiraceae > RGIG5612. Next base: position 9,615 of record CAVHKC010000032.1, on the reverse strand, counting down.
CACTTGAAATCGCTGTTGAAGCATTCCAGAAGGCAGGAACAACTGACAAAGCAAAAGTTATGGAAGCTTTGAGAGCTACTGACACAGAAACAATCGTCGGACCTATCAAGTATGACGATGAAATGGGCGGACTTCAGTACGGACATACCGTGCTTGCAGGCGGCCAGTGGCAGAAGAATGCTGACGGCGAATGGGAACTTGTTGTAATCGATGCTTCCGTTTATCCGGAACTTAAAGATGCGGTTACAGGCAAGTATCTTGCTGGAAATGCAACACAGAAATAATTAGAAT
>CAVHKC010000032.1:0-9314 GCA_963636455.1 Ruthenibacterium lactatiformans | reverse complement strand
TCAAAAAAAGGAGGATTAGTATGGGGAATATCTTAGCATTTGAGCATGTTGACGCCGGTTACGGGCGAGTTCAAATTCTCCATGATTTATCATTCGAAGTTGCGGAGGGGGAGGTCTTCGGTGTTATCGGACCGAACGGCTGCGGCAAGACGACAATGTTCAACGCATTGATCGGACTTATCGTCCCCAACCATGGAACAATCACTTTCGACGGACAGAATGTCACAAAAATGAAGCCTGACACGAGATGCCATTTGGGTATAGGGCGTACATATCAGGTTCCCCGTCCGTTTGAAGGGATGAGCGTATATGAAAATGTTTTGGTGGCAGCTGTCCATGGCGCAGGAAAGAATGAAAAAGCAGGACGGGATGTAGCTTTAGAGGCGTTAAAATTAACAGAACTTTATGAGAAAAGAGAAATTTGTGCGGGCGAGCTTACACTGCTTGACCGTAAGAGACTTGAGATAGCACGTGCACTCGGAACACAGCCGAAGCTTCTGCTTCTTGACGAAGTTGCAGCAGGCCTTACAGAGGCTGAGGTTCAGGATGTAATCAAGATGGTTGGAAATCTGAAGGCAGCAGGATATTCCATTATATGGATTGAGCATGTTATTCAGACAATGGTTGAAGCAACAGACCACCTTATGTGCATGTCGGATGGTCACGAACTGCTTATCGGCGAGCCGAGACCCGTTATGGGATCTAAGCAGGTTGAAGAAGTATATTTGGGAGTGGAGGATGAAGACTGATGAGCGAGCCTATGTTAAAAGTTGAAAACGTTCAGGCTAAATACGGAGACTTTATCGCTGTTCAAGATGCGTCACTCGAAGTGCAGGAGGGAATGATTGTATCCCTTATCGGCTCGAACGGTGCAGGAAAATCTACTCTTATGGACACAATAGCAGGTCTTCACAAGCCGAGCGCAGGAAAGATTTATTTTAAAGGAGAAGATATAACCGGACTTCCGGCTGAAAAAATCGTTACCCGCGGACTTTCACTGGTTCCGCAGGGTTCGAGGTGTTTCATCAGAATGACGGTTGAAGATAATCTTATTATGGGGAGCTTTCCGAAGGCAATGCGCAAGAAATGTGCGGATTCTTTGGAAAGGGTTTATGAACTCTTCCCTGTTTTGAAAGAAAAGAGAAATGACTTGTCGGGAAGCCTTTCCGGCGGACAGCGTCAGATGGTTGCGGTTGGCCGTGCCCTTATGACAAACCCCGAACTGGTTTTGTTCGACGAGATTTCACTTGGTCTTGCACCCACAATCATCAAGGACATTTATGCCCGTATTAAGGAAATTAATAAAGCCGGTACGACAGTTGTTCTTGTGGAGCAGGATACACATCGTGCAATAAAAACAGCCGAGGTGGTTGACGTTATGCTTAAGGGCAAGGTTGTTCTTACAGGCAAGCCGAAAGACCTCGGTGAAGACGAAATCAAAAAAGCATACTTTGGTATCTAAGGAAGGGAGGATAAACCATGCAGGTTATACAGGTTATTGTAAACGGTATTTTGCTGGGCGGTATTTATGCTCTCTTGGGCGTAGGTATGACAATGATGTTCGGTATTGTCAAACTTACCAACCTGGCACACGGTGAATTTGTAATCATCGGTTCATATGCGTCGACTCTTATTGCAAGGGCACTCGGCATTGACCCGATTATTACATTGGTTATAACAATTCCTCTGATGTTCATCTTGGGTATGGTACTTCAGAGCGGACTTATCAACAGAGTCATGAAAATCGGCGCAGAGCCGGCACTGCTTGTAACATTCGGTCTTTCGATAATCCTGGCAGATGCAATGCTGCTTTTGTTCTCGGCAGACGCACAAAGAGCAAATGTTGCATACAACACGGCTTCACTCAAAATCGGAGCAATTTCGATATCGGTTCTTGACTTGGTTGTTTTTGCAATAAGTATAGTAACGATTATTATACTTTCATTCTTCTTGAAGAAGACATATATGGGTCGCTCGATCAGAGCAACCTCGGATGATACTCAGGCTGCATCTCTTATGGGTGTAAACGTAAACAGAACTTACGCAATAGCAATGGGTATCGCAATGGCTACAGCCGCAATCGCAGGTATGTGCGTCGGCATGAAATGGGTATTCTACCCGAGTTCGGGCGGAACTTACCTTCTTACCGCATTCGGTGTAGTTGTTATCGGTGGTATGGGATCTATCCCCGGCACGCTTGTTGCAGGTTTGATCCTTGGTTTGGCACAGGTTATCGGTGGAGCAAACTACGGCCAGTTAATCGCCTATGTATTGATGGTTGTGTTCCTGGCAGTTCGTCCACAGGGCTTGTTCAGTAAGTAGAAAGGAGGAAAATTATGGAAAACAATACTTTGGCCTCCGTTCGTAAGCCTATAAAGGTTCTTGATGGAATCCCCATGCTTATTGTCTGCATAGTAATATGCGCGGCATTGTACATACTTGGAGGAACAGGAGTTTTCTCCAACAACACACTTCGTTACCTGTTTAAAATTTTCCTTTACATCACAATGGGTTCAATGTGGAACCTGATGAGCGGATTTACGGGAATGACAAGCTTAGGTCAGCAGGTGTTCGTTGGTATGGCGGGTTATTCCGTTGCCGTTATGACAACAACCTACAAGATGTCTTTCTGGATGGGACTTCTTGTCGGTGCAGCAGTTGGCGTTGTATTTGCACTTATTCTTTCATTCGTTCTTTTCAGGATGAGAGGAATGTACTTCGCAGTTGCAACATGGCTGGTATCAGAAGCTGTATGCTTGTGGTTCACAAGCTGGAAATATGTTAACCAGGGCGGCGGTATGTCGGTTAAGACAAGCCAGATCCCCAAGATCGGACCGCTTTACCTTTACGCTCTCACGCTTTGCATAATCGCACTTGTGGTTATATATCTGCTTCTCCGCACAAAGACGGGTCTCGGACTTACAGCCATGAGAGATGATGCGGATGCTGCATCGTCTGTCGGTGTTAACATTTTCAAATCAAAGCTTCTTTGCTATATCATAAGCAGTTTGTTCATTGCCCTTGCAGGCGGACTGTTCTTCCTTAACAAAGGTACGGTTCTTCCGTCATCGGGCTTTGGAATCAACTGGACTGTTTCGATGGTATTCATCGTTATCTTAGGCGGCGTAGGAACAGTTTCCGGACCGATTTTGGGAGCAATAATTTATGTTCTCTTGGATGAGTTCCTTTCCCATTATCCGGGCTGGTCAAATATCATCCTCGGAGCAATAGCAATTCTCATTATTATCTTCCTTCCGGACGGAATCATGGGAACATTGCAGAAGAAGCTCAACTTTGAAATCTTCAGCCAGAAGAGGTTCTCAGAACCTAAGACAAAGAAAGCAAAAGCTGACAAAGCAGCATAATTGCATAAGGCTTGAATTGTCCTAAAGAACATGAAGTTTTAAAGCGGATGTGTTTTTAAGGATAAGGAATTTAAAAGAATATAAAAGAAGCGGTGCACCTGCAGAATTTAATCTGTGGGTGCGCCGCCTTTTTTGTTTTTAGCTGCAGAAATATAAGTGTTCCATGGGGATTTCCTTAAGTGAATTTGGTTTGCTAATATTAATATACTTCCTCCAGGAAATACTCTTCGGCTTCGTCATAGCTTGAGAAGGAATCTTTGTGGTCTGCATAAAACTCTTCGAATTCGTAGTAATAGCCTCTGTAATATTCGTCTTCATCATCGTCATTGTCGTAATCATAAGACTTTGACTTGGAAGATGATTTCGAAGACGAAGAAGATTTGGAACCGGAAGAATTTGTGCCGCCTGTATTGCCTTCCTTTTTGTTCTTTATGGCTTCCTGCTGCTGTTTTGCTATCGACTCAAGCTTCTTCAAACGCTCCTGCCTTGCAGCTTCCTGAAGCCTTGTGAGTCCTCCGTTTTCAACATATGCGGGATATTCTTCATCAATCAAAGCTTCGAGTGCACCCACTTTTTCCAAATGCTCAGAGTTTTTGTCATAGCGCAGCTCAACATTGGATATTGATTCTTTTGCATCCGCAATTTCACCCGTGTCGTAATAATAGCAGGCATTGCAATAGTTTTCCAAAGCTTCCTGGTCCTTGTATTTGTGTTCGGAATCTCCTAAGTAAGCCCAGTTGATATGGTAATTGCCGTCCCACACTTCCTTTGCAATTCTTTGATAGGTCATCTCCTTATTGATAAAGCTGCTTGAGGCATAGACAAGAACCATGCATGCAAAAAGAACAATCGAGGCAATATATGCGAATTTTGTGCACGCAAGAAGGGCTTTCTTTTTTTCGACAATTTCAGAACTTGACGGAAATAATTTTTCATATTTAAGCTTTTTATATTTCTTTGCCGAAAAAATCAATACAATCAAAGCGGCTGCAAGAAGTATAATTCCGCCAAAGAAATAAGCTTTGGCTTCGCTTCCGTCAAGGTCGCAGTAATTGATGGAAAAGGTATTGAATATCAGATAAAAGGAAGCCGCAAGAATCACAATTATGGCTGCAAATGAAATCAGCACATTCCTGCAAAATGAAGTTATCGATTTTTCTTTTTCGGTATTCATCTGTCATACCCCCATAATAATCTAAATGAAATTTTGCCGTGTTGGGTAGGTATCCGCCTGATTGTATTTTACAAAAGCCCCATAACAAAAGCAACAAGGACACAAAAACAACGTGCCGCCCGAAGACGACACGCCGCTTTGATATTTATAAAAAGGAAAAGGAAAAAACTATGATAGTATCTTAATTAAACCAAGGGAATGACCAGCTTCCGCCTGAATTTCCCTGTTCGTTTTGCGAACCGTCGTTATATCCGTTTTGTCCGGACTGACCGCTTTGTCCGCCATATCCGTTCTGACTTGAATTGTCAGTTGTGCTGCTGTCAGGAATTGCAGACTGTGTATATTCACCGAGCGTTACTTGGAGTTCCTTTGTTTCGCCCTGACGATATACAGTGAGTGTCAGAACATCTCCGACGCTGCAGCCGCCGATATAGGTTGTCAAATCGCTCGCACTTGTGATTGCGGTTCCGTTTACTGCTGTCACAATATCATTTGCCTGAAGTCCTGCTTTGGAAGCGGCAGAGCCATCTGCAACAGAAGCAATTGCTGCACCTTCGGGAAGTCCGTAGCCAACTGATTCACTGCTTACATCGCCCACGGTAACTCCGAGATAAGGCTTTGATATATATCCTTTTTCGATAATGCTTTCAACAATGCTCTTTACTGAATTAATCGGGATTGCAAATCCTATGTTATCAATCGAAGCCGAACTCGATGAGCTTGACGAGCTGGAGTATTTTGCATTTGTAATACCGATAACTTCACCATAAAGATTGAAAAGCGCACCGCCTGAGTTTCCTGAGTTGATTGCACAGTCTGTCTGGATGAGGTTCATCGTTACACCCGATGACAAAGTAACCTGGCGGTCGAGTGCACTCACAACGCCCTCTGTAAGGGAGAATGTAAGTTCACCTAAGGGATTTCCGATTGCAACAACTTCATCGCCGACATTCATATTGGAAGAATCCCCCAAAGTAACCGGTGTAAGGTTTGTCGCATCTATTTTTAAAACTGCAATATCGTTGCTTTCATCATATCCCACAAGTGCTGCGGAATATGTCTGTCCGTCATAATCCGTAACCGTTATCGTGGAAGCATCCTCGACCACATGGTAGTTTGTGAGGATATATCCGTCTTCCGAGTAAATGAAACCGGATCCGCTTGCCGCTGCCGTTGTTTGGAAGCCGAAATAGTTGGTATTCACGGAAGTCGTAATACCGACCGTTGATTTGACATTGGCTGCATAAACTTCAGCCGGTGTCATTTCCTTGGAAGTGTCTATATTTTTAACGTCAATAACGGATGATGCGCGCGACCCTTCATAGGTTGTGGAAGCCGAGCTTCCGACTCCGTTTTTGACGAGTGAATTTCCGAGAAAGCTTCCGCCCACGCCGCAGGCAAGTCCGATAACTGCACACGAGGTTAAGACTGCGGCATATTTTCCTGTTTTGCCAATCGGTTTCCTGGGCTTCTTTATTTTCTTTGCAGCCTTGGCATTTCCAGTAAACTGCGAATTTGCACCCTGTACTCCAAACTGATTATTGTTAGGCGTCCATTGCTGGTTTGAAGACGAGTACTGCCTGTTTTGCTCTCCGAATCCTGCGGAATTTTGATTGTATCCAAATCCTCCGCCGTTTCCCTGCATACCGTGACCATAGCTGTAATTTGACTGGCCGCTCTGATTATAGGTTTCATATGTCTGGCCGGTCGCTGCTTCCGTTCTGTTCAAATGAAGATTTTCAGAAGAAATGTTCTGATTTTCATTATTGCTGTTTTCGGATGCCTGATTACAGCTGTTTTCGATACCGTTTTCAAAATTGCTGTTGTTGTCATTATTGAAATTATTGTTTTCGTTATTATTTATATTCATCTTCTTGTCTCCTTTCGAAGCTTTTTTTGTTTTCTGACGACATTGTAGAATCAAAACCTTAAAGAAACCTTAAAAAAGTCGTGAACTGTTTGTGAATTGCAAAATTCAGCTTTAATTAAGGGAAATGCATTATTATAATGTAGAAAAGAAGAAAAAAGCCGCACAGGCAGAGGCGCTTGCGGCAAAACAACAGCGAAACATATATAAAGCATAACTTAATGCCCGGAATTTCAAAGGCAAAGAGAAAGGACGGATTATGAAGATTTTAATAATAGAAGACGAAAAGCTCCTTGCAGATTCTCTGAAGGATCTGCTCACAAAAAAAGGATTCGATGTAGAATGCGTCTATGACGGCGAAGAAGGCGAAGAATATGCGGAAACCGGCATATATGATCTGCTTATTCTCGATGTTATGATGCCAAAGCTTGACGGATATCAGGTTGCAAGGCATGTAAGAGCAAAAAGGTGCGGAACGCCGATTCTCATGCTCACCGCAAAATCAGGGCTTGAAGACAGGATAGAGGGATTGAATGCAGGCGCAGATTATTACCTTACAAAACCGTTTGACACAAGGGAACTGCTTGCCTGCATCACGGCATTGCTAAGGAGGCAGGGCTCGCAGGTCAATGAACTGACTTTCGGAAATACTTCGCTTGAGCTTGACACATGCATGCTTGTGTGCGGCGAAAAAAGCATACGTCTTTCGGCAAGGGAATTTGATGTTATGCGTTTCCTTCTGCAGTCGAAAAACAACATAGTTCCAAAGGAGGTTTTGCTCGCCAAGGTGTGGGGATATGATTCGAAGGCGGTAGAAAATCATGTGGAAGTATATGTCGGATTTTTAAGAAAGAAGCTTGCCGCAATAGGCTCAAATGTAAAGATAGAAGCAATAAGAAGACTCGGATATCACCTGGAGGCGGACGGAGATGATAAAAAAGCTTAGGCTTAAGTTCATTATTGTAAATATGATAATAGTTACAATAATGCTTTTTGCGGTTTTCGGACTTATATACGGTTTCACAAGCTCCAATCTGAAAGCTCAAAGCCTGAGAACGATGCGCTCGATTGCGTCCAATCCGCTGGGAATAGGAAGCCCGTATGATTCGGAGGATGAAGTGAAGCTTCCTTATTTTACGCTTCTGATAGGAAACAACAATGATATTGTAGCAATCGGAGGCGGATATTACGACCTTTCGGATAAGGATTTTCTAAACAGCCTTCTTACCGTATCAACGGCGGATGCGAACGAAACGGGAATAATCAAGACATATAATCTCAGATATTTGAAAGAAAGTTCAAGCACGGGCTTGTGCATTGTTTTTGCTGATATTTCAAGCGAACAAAGCACATTAAGGGCATTGCTTAAGCTTTTTGTGCTTGTAGGCACAGCGGCGTTTGCAGTGTTTTTGGGAATAAGCTTTCTGCTTGCAAGGTGGGCGGTAAAGCCCGTCGAAAAGGCATGGGATCAGCAAAGGCAGTTTGTGGCGGATGCCTCGCATGAGCTAAAAACTCCGCTTACCGTCATCATGACAAATGCGGAACTTCTGCAAAATCCGGATTATGATGAGCGGTCAAAGGAGCGTTTCTCGCAAAGCATATTGAAGATGGCAGGGCAGATGAGGGTTCTTACGGAACGCCTTTTGGAGCTTGCAAGGTCCGACAACAACAGCGCAAAGATAAGCTTTGAAAAAATTGATTTAAGCAAGCTTGTCGAAGACGGTCTGCTGCCGTTCGAACCTGTTCTGTTTGAAAAAGGGCTGACATTTGAAAACGAAATCGAGCCGAATATAAGCATAAACGGAAGCAGTCAAAGGCTAAACCAGCTGCTGGACATATTGCTTGACAACGCACAAAAATATGCCTCGGAAGAGGGCAGAGTATATGTGAAGCTTTCACGCACGGGTCACAACAAATGTAGGCTTGAAGTTTCGGATACAGGCAAACCCCTAAGCCATGAAGAACTCAAGAATATATTCAAAAGATTCTATCGTGCGGATCGTGCAAGAACCACGGGCGAGGGCTTCGGGCTGGGACTTTCCATAGCACAGCAGATTGCAGAAGAACATCACGGGAAGATATGGGCTGAAAGCAAAGACGGCCTGAACAGCTTTTATGTGGAATTTGCGGCACTTTTATAATAAAATATGGCTAATAAATATGAAAAGTGAAGTTATTTTAAGGCACGTCTCAGGCTGTATGGAAAACGCTGATAAAGCGGATTATATAAAAAAACAGATTTAGAAAAGGAACGATAGCAGTGAATATTCTGATAAAAAACGCATTAGCTGTTTTGGATAGCGGAAAGAATTTTTATATTGAAAACTGCGATATAGCAATTTCGGGAAACAAGATCAAAAAAGTTTCGGCAGGACGCACGGAAAACGAAAAAAATTTTGAAAAGGTAATAGATGCTTCGGGAAAACTTGTGATGCCCGGGCTTATAAATGCTCATACACATGCTTACATGAGCCTGTTTCGAAACTTTGCCGATGATGAGGCTTTCTGGGACTGGCTTTCGCATGTGCAGGCAGTGGAAGAAGGAATAACGGAAAAAGACTGTTATTGGGGAACGCTTCTTGATGCGATAGAAATGATCAAAACAGGGACAACCTGCTTTGTGGATATGAATATAAAATCGGCAAAGGAAAAAACAGGCCCCGAAAGCGCATGTGCGGGAGCCGCACTTGAGTCAGGAATGCGGGCTGTCATCACAAGGGGGCTTTCGGGCAATATAAACGATGAAGAAACCAAGGCAAAGTTTGCCGAAGCAATTTATGAAAAGAAGCTTTTTGAGGATGAAGAAAGAATCATAAGCTGGTTTGGGCCGCATGCGCCTTACTCCTGCATGGAAAATTATCTTAAGGCAGTAAAAGAAAAGGCAAAGGAACTGAATATCGGCCAGACG
>CAVHKC010000031.1:2466-10145 GCA_963636455.1 Ruthenibacterium lactatiformans | reverse complement strand
GCGTATGACGGTGTGCCGTCTGCTGCTTCTGTCAAAACGGAATATCTGAAATTTTTCAATCCTACTTTTGCCATTTTTTGTTTTCCTCCTGAAAATATCTTTGTTTAGATTGTTTCAAAAATCGCAAACTGCAAGGTTTTGTGATAATAGCCTGTGTCTGTTTCAAACATGTCCTCGCTTGACTGTGACGGCTGCCATTTAAACCCTGCTGCCTGCATTTTTTCTTTTACTGCCTTGATAATGCTTAAGTAATTTCCTTTGCTGTAAATATCAAAATCGTAATAACCCACAAAGCCCTCAATCTCGTCATCTGCGCTGTATGAATTGTCTGCATATGTCTGCATATATGTTATATACGGCTCATCATGACCTTCGTACCGCAAGAAGGCAACGGGGATGCTTTCGCCTTCGACTTTGAAATCCTTGAATATTTCTTCTATGAGCTTATTCATTTTAAAATGCCTCCGCTTGCCTTTTTTTGTGCATCAAGCATTGCTGCCTCGATTTTCTGCTTGTTGAAGGATTTTCGGAAAAACGGTCTTTTCGGAAACGGTGCGGTTGAACGCCCGTATTCGTAAAGCTGTGCCAAAAAGCCTGCTGGTACGCCCTTTGTTGTCGTATAAACCGCTCCGCCTTTGCTTCCTCTTCTTTTGAAAGTTTTGCGATTTCCCTTAAAAGGAATATATCCCGAAAAATAAACTTTCGTGTTCACACCGCCGTCTGACGGCGTTTTATAGGAAACAGAAACTTTCACATGCCCTGCAAGGTCTCTGTTCGGAACGGCTGCTTTGACAGCCTGTGCGGCAACTTGTGCGCCTGCCTTTGTCATTTCCTTGAAAATCTCATCGGCATTTGCGTTTATCTTTTCAAAATCCTTCATGACTTCCGTCGGCAGCTCCATAGAAAACTTTGCCATCAGGCAGTTACTTCCTTTGCCTGAATTTCAAGCTCTTTGTTTTCTTCATGCACATTGTTTAAATATTCAATGCTGTACTGCCTTTCTCCGAACTCTATAATCATATCCCTTGTTATTTTTGTTTTCGGATATCTGATTGTAAAATTCGTATAGGCTCTTTCAAAGTCCGAATTGTTCGTGATAATAGTCTGCCCTCTTGTCGTTTTGACCGAAGCATAGGCTTCAAGCACACATGTTAATTTTGTCTGCCGGAAGCCGTCTGCATCTTTTGTGATTTCGGCTTTGCAAATCTTGATTTTTTTATTATATTTGCCCGCATTTATCATAATAGATTCACGCAGTGCAGGCTTAAGATTGTCTCAACCGCACGGTTCATGCCTGCTTTATCGACATAAAGCGTGCGGTTGTCGTACATATCCTGACAAAGAATAAGGACAACTATCACCATTTCGGGATAGTTGTCCAATTCTTCTGCGCTCCTTCCGGTGTATTGCACGATAAATGCTTTGGAAACTTCAATAAGCGTATCAAGTGTATTTGTTTCATCGTCTGTAAGCTCATCAAGCCTAATGTAATCTGCTACATCCTGCGGCGTAATTTCGCTTACCTTTTTGATTTTGTCCATAGCAGCCTCCTTTCGGTCACTGCTTCTTCTTTGGTTGCTTGTCTTTGGCCTTTTCGTCCGCTTTCTCAATATATCCTGCTTTTTCAAGGTCTTCTGCGATTTTTGCGTCTTCGATTTCCCTAACTTCACCGATTGTCATTGAGATTTTGCCCGAAAAGGATATAAGTGCTCTGTACATAAATCAAGCTCCTTTATTAAGCCGATTTGCAGACAAGTTTTGCAATCTGCTGTGCATTTTCGACTTTTGAGTCAAACTCAAACCATCCGATTACGCCGACTGCATGTTCGTCTGCATATTTTTCTCTTAAAACTTCAATATTGATGTCCTCTGAGAACTTAACTGCAAGTCCCTTCATATCGCCATAGTAAGCAACTGTCTTTCCTGCGGCAATGTCTGCCATGTTGTCAGAAACATAAACAGGCTTTCCAAGCAGTGAAGTTCCGAAAGGCATTGACACATCATCCTGCAAAAGGTAGCGTCCCTGCGAATCCTTAAGCAGCCTAAGTGCCGTTCTTGTTGCAGAGGACATAATCCAAATAGCGTTTTCCTGATAATCGTCTTTAACCTTATCATGCAGCTTGATGATTTCATCTGCTGTTACTGCCGTTGCGGCTGCTGTTGTAAGCGTATTCGTAAGCGTTGAAAGTCCTGTAACCTTGTCCGATGTTCCGCAAAGCAGCTCCTTTTCGATGAATCTCTTGATTGCATAAGCCATTTCCTCAACAATGAAGTTTACAATGTCAAACTGTGCATTGTTTATAAGGCTTCTTGAAATCTTGGTAAGTGCTCCGGCAAGGAAGCCTGTAAGCGAAATGCTCTTGAACGAACCTGCGCTTGAAGTCATTGCCGTAAACTCTGTCTGATAAGCAACTGTAATTGTCGATGTGTCCGTATCATAATAGGGCAAGTCGAGGTTTCCTTTTACATTGTAGCGGTCCGCTCTTTCAAGAATAGGCGAAATATCATAAACCTTCTTGATAATCTTGTTTGCGATTGTTGTCGGGATTACCGCCGTGTTCCCTGTCTTCGGAAGTTCGCCCGCACGCTCATGAACTGCATAGCCGCGAACAAAATTTTCAAATGCGCGCTCTTCTGCCTTTTCGGTTTCTTTTGCTTTGTCTTCTGTTGTCACTTCTTCTGTTTCCTCCTTCTTTTCTTTCTTTTCCTCAAGGTTCTTTTCTGCGTTGATGTCGTCTTCAAGCCCCAGCGTTTTCTTGATTGCCTTGATTTCGTCCCTTATCTTTTCGAGTTCTGTTTTTTCCTCTTCGGTAAGGTCTCTTTCGTCTGTCTTTGCCTGATTCAAGAGTTCTTCTGCCCTTGTAATCAAATCGTTTTTCTTCTCTTCCAAATGTTTCATTTTCGTTAATCCTCCTTGATTTCATTGATAATTGCTTCGTACTTGGAATAGTCGATTTTATTCAAAACAGCGTTTTGCTGTGTCGAATCGTTGGTTTCGTCTCTTGTTACCACTTCCGTCACAAGCGTTTCGCCAAAGCAGCGTTCGCCCTGCGACCTTGTAAGCAAAAGCGTGCCGTCGTAAGCCGGTGTTCTTGTGCGGTCTAAGATTGATACTTCTTTCAAATCAAGGTCTTTTACCGCTCTTACTGGCATTCCCTGCTTTTCTTCGCTTTCGTCAACATCCACATCATTAAAGCCGAACGACCATCCCACAAGTTCGCCTTTGCGTGCCTTGTCGATAACTTCCTTGTCCGTGATTGTCGCTCTTGCATGAAGTCCGATGTTGTCTTCGTTAAGCTTCAGATTTCCTGCCTTTGTCGAACCCAGTTCCTTGTTCTCATCATGGTTAAGCAGCACTTTTATATCGTTGCCTCTTTTAAGTGCCTTGTTAAAGGCTCCTTTGCAGATGCGTTCGATAAAATATTTGCCGTTTCTCTCCATCAATGGATTGGAATTGCGTTCAACGGCATTCACATAGCCGCTTATTTCCACGCTGTCGCTTCTGATACTTATCTGCATTGCCATGCTCCTCCTTTCGCATTTTTGCAATAAAAAATGCCATGCTTTCGCATGACATTTGATTATTGGTGTTGGTTTAGTGTTGTTCCGGTTTCATCGTGCCATCATATTCACATTCAAAAACAACACATTCGGAATATGTTCTTGGTTTTTCCTTTAAAAAGCTGATATATTCATCATATGCATCATATTTTCTTGCCCACATGTAACCAAATCCGGCAAAGGCTTCCCAATCCTCCACTTGCAACAATAACTTTATCAGTTCATCTGCCTTCTTTGCTTCTTCTTCATTCGCCGGTGGTCTGTCTTTCATTATTTTTTCAAGAGTAATTGGTTCTTGCATTTAGATTTCCTCCTTCTTGAAAATATTATAATTATTGAATCCATGATTTTCAAATACATATTCCCAATAACCTGTTTCATCCGCCGTATAATGACGACAAATAGGCTTGCCCTTATATTTTGCATGATAAATATTGTTGATTTCGCTCATCACCTTTGCATATTCCTGCTTTGGCAGCCGCAGTGTCGGCATCGCAAAGCCGTTTTCTGAATTGCTTCCGCTTCCGAATCTTCCTGTCTTGGAATCATGATTTTTATTATAACGGTTTTCAATTTCTTGGTCTTCTTGTTCGTCTTCCGTCTCCTGCGTTGTTCCTGTCGTGTCTGTGTTCGGCGTGTAATACTTATGAGTGTTGATATCATAAAGCACGGCAGACAATCCGACATTCACAACATCAAGCCCCTCGACATAATTCATGTTTTCGGCTTTTCTTATCTCGTTTATTGTCATGAAGCCTGTGTCTTTCGCCGTTTTGTAAGCATTGTATCTTTCAACTACAGAAGCCTTCAAAATTTCCTTTGTGTCAAATTCAAAAAAGTGCGCTTTCTTTTCCTTTTCAAGAAGCAAGTCCCTGTTAAGTGCCGTTTCAAAGGCCTTAAGAATCGGATATATTGCCTCTTTGAAGGTTTGATAAAAATCGCCATTCAAATGGAATATATTATTTATTTGCGCATCCAGCGTCTGTTTGGATTCGTTAAGCTGTAATTCAACGCTTGACGCTGCGGCTTCCTGAAACTCCAAACCGTTGTTTAAAACGATAACATTGTCCGAATTGTTGGCATACATGTTGTTCCATGCATTTTTAAGCACATCGATTTCCTCTTGTGCAAGCTTGCGCTGCGCTTTGAGGAAGCCTTTTTTGCCGCCGCCCTTCTTCACAAGCCCTAACTGCATAAGCATTGTCTGATAAGCCGTCTCAAGTGCTTTTGAAACTTCTGCCGTAACTCCCGTTCCGCTTGCGCCGTCTTTGGTATTTCTTAAAAGCTTCAAAAACTCATAAGGCTTATAACTGTTTGCTCCTGCCATTATCGTATAATCTTTGAATATCGGTTCGTTGTTCGTCATTATCGATATATTTATATCTTTGACATAATAAAGCCCTGTCACATTGTTTCTGTTCTTCCTGATATAGCAATAACCGCCTTTTCCGAGCAAATAATCTTCAACCATTGCCTTTTTAAGCTGAAAAGCGTCCAATGTGTCGTTGGTATCGCCGTTTAAAAGTCTTATTCTGTTATCGTTTTCTATCGGCTCAACCTTGCCTTGCTTTTGCTTGTAAAGCTGTATCGGCATACAAGCTACACAGTTTCCGATATAATCAACGGCAGCCGAAACAGCAGGAAGCATTAAAGCCTTTTCTCTCGTTATCGGCTCGCCCTGAATCAATGCCTTCAAAAGCACATCATCCACAACAGGTTCTGTTTGTACCTCGTTTGCTCTTTTATTAAATCTTTCAAAAAAGCCCATCAAAAAGTTCCTTTCCCTTGCATTAAAAAGCCGCCCTTACGGCGGTTTAAAATGTCTGAATTATAAAATCCGTTTGATTCAAGAAATAATCTTGCTGAAGAAGATATATGCCGTTTATCATCGAAACAACCATATCAACCTTTCCTTTTGATTTTTTCTTGTTTACATATTGGTTCTTGTTTGTGTCATAAACGCATCTTGCGTTTTGAAAATTTATCTCAAGCAATCTGTTGCTTTCATACTGAAATTCGCCGCTTAATATTTTTTCTTTCAAAAGCTTTGTCGGCGGATGAAGTATCGATGAATGCTGTCTTATTTCGACAAGGTTATATCCTGCGCTTTCAAGCTTCTGTGCCGTGCTTAAGGCATTCCATCTGTCATAACCGATTGCTTGTATCTGAACGCCGTACTTTGCTTCCAGACTGCATATAAAATCCTCCACGACCGCATAATCGATAACTCTGTCGCCGCATGGAATGCATTTGCCTTCTTTGATGATTTCCCTGTAATTCACTTTCTCAAAGCTGCTCTTTTCTTCAATCCGTCCTTCGGGAATGAATGCAAAGCTTTCTGCAAGGATAGTGTTGTTATCATCTGCGGCGACCATTGAAACGCTTGTGTTGTCGTTTGTCTCCGACAGGTCAAGCCCCACATAAACTACACGCCCGTTCCATTCAATGTGTGCCTTTCTGCATGACTGAACATCCTTCACATCAATAAAGGTTTCTGTCCCGACTCCCTGATAAATGATATTGCAGTGCTTTGTTACGAAATTTTCCCTTGCGCTTTCAACAGCAATCGCATAAGCACGCTTTTTTACCAAATCCTCCCATATTTCGGGAATTTCAAGTGCAACGGGATTTGCCTGACGCAAAATCAAATCGTCTGTTTCCCATCCCTTTGTTTTGTCCGGTTCATAAAGCAGCGCAAACCTTGTTTCGTCCTTTTCCAGTCCGTCAAGCACACGCTTTGAATATGCAATCTCATCTTCAAACGGATTATCGATTGTCGGATACTTCGTTGAAGTGATAAAACCAAGCTTGTTTAATATATTAAGCTGTCCCGAACGCATTGCCTCAATCGGATAAGATGTCGGAAGTGCTCCGACCTCATCTGCACAAAAGGCATTCGGCAGTCTTCCGTCCATTCTCGATGTCGAAAAGCTCAACGGAATATATTGCGTCTGTGTCGGCTTGAATTGTATGTAATCCCTTAAGATTTTGAATCTCTTGTTGTCTTTGTATTCATAAACAAGCGGTGAGGACCTGATTGTTTCTGCAATCGCTTCCCTGATTTCCCGGGAAAGGCTGCCGTCCGGTGCCACGCTGTAAAACTTTGAAAATTTCGGTTCTGTAAGAAAAAGCAAAATGAAAATCGTGGCAATTGTATATGTTTTGAAATTCTTTCTGCATATTTCAAGCACGCCTGTTTCATATCTTCTTTTTTCTTCGTTGTCTTTGTAAACAGTGCAAAGTATTGCAATATAAAAAAGCCATTGATAACCGCATGTGCATTCATAAAGCGTTTTGCCCGCTTTCAGGCCTTTGGGCATGATTAAAAGCTTCAATATGCTTTCGACCTGCTTTGTCTTTTTTTCGCTTATCTTGTATTTTGCGTCTTTGCCTTTGCAGACATTCATGAAGTCCTTCATTTGCAGTTTGACATATTTTGGCGTTGTTTTAAGCCTTACCGCCTTTTTGCAAAATTCATAAGCTTTATTCATCTCCATCGCCGTTTATAAGCCTCATCAAAGGGTCTGCCTCATCGTCCTGCGAATCTTCCGCATTGAAGTTCTTGATTATCCTCATCAATGTGCTTACCGTCTTATTTGCACTGTCAGTTGTCCTGTTGTACTCGGCAACTGCCGGGTGCGAATAAAGATTCTTTCTGCCTTTGACATATTCTTTCGTCACAAGCACGCCGTCTTCTTTCATATTTTCTTCAAGCTCGCTTAAAATATTAAGCTGCACCTGATACCGCTTGAAAGTCGTAAGAAAGAAAAAGTTTGTCTGCACGCCCGCTTCTTCCGCTATTTTCAATATTCCCTTTGCCTGTTCGTTAAGTGATTTCGGCATAATTTCTCCTCAAACAAAAACGCCATGCATATCGCATGACGCTTTTAAAAAAAACTTCATATCCTGCATCCTGTCCTGCATCCTGACTTGAACAAAACGCATACCCGTCTTCAATGCCGTCTGCTACATCTTCCGTGTCCGCAATCGGCAAGTCGATTTCAAAGCCGAAGGCCTGCATGTCGATTTCAATGTCTGCAAGTTCGATTTCAAGCTTTCCGAAATCCCAGTCTGCACTTTCTGCAACCTTGTTGTCGGCAAGCCTGAATGCCTTTGCC
>CAVHKC010000031.1:0-2456 GCA_963636455.1 Ruthenibacterium lactatiformans | reverse complement strand
GAACTGTTGTCATTTTAAGCATTTTGGCGGCTTTCAGTCTTGTGTGTCCTGCAATAATCACATTATCCTTATCTATTACAACCGGAACTTTGAATCCAAATTCTTTTATGCTGTTTGCAATATAATTGACCGCTTCGTCATTGATTCTCGGATTGTTCGGATAAGGCTTCAAGTCGTTTATCGGTACATATTCGATTTTCAAATCGCCCTTTGCTTTATCTGTCAATTTTTATGCCTTTGTTCTGTGTTTGCGGCTTTTTTCCAAAAAATATCGTGTTTTTCGCACTTTTTGTGTTCTGAGGTAATGCGGTTGGTTATTTTTTGCGTGAAAAATTTTCGGATATGCCCCCGGGGGATAGCCTGCGCCTGCGCTTTACAAGCTCTTTTAAATACTCTGCCTTTATTTTTCCTTTATCTGCCTGCTTATGATGATTTACGCATAAACAAATGAGATTATCATCGTCAAGCAGTAAAGCTTCATTGTCTTTTATTTTTTCAATGTGATGCACTTCTAAGCTGTCATATGTATAAACGCCTTCTGCCTTGCATACTTCGCACAAGTGCTGTGCTTCTTCTCTGACAGCTTCAGACTTCTTGTGCCACTTATAAGTATTTCTAAGCTCTCGTTCTTTTCCGCCTTTATACTTTTTGCAGCTTTTGGCTGCCTTTGGGCACGGCGTACCTATCGGGTGTATACCCCCGCATTTTGAGCAGGTTTTGTACATGGGTTTGTTATCCTGCCTTTTTTCTAAACAAGCCTTATTTCTATTGCGTCAATCGGTAAGCCGATAATTCCCGCATATCCTTTTTCGGCATCCTTTTCGTTTGCGTTATTGCTTGATACCCATTCAAGCCACTGTGCGCTTTTCCTAAGGTGTACCCTGTAAAGCATTTCTTTTGAGCCGCTTATGCAGATAGCGTCTATCGGTGTGTTATCCCCTGCATATCCGTTTTCCGAATCATTCTTGTTGTATCCTGTAACAACCGGAAGCCACTTGTCTGCATTCGTGTATTTTTCATGCGCATCGCCCTTCCATGTATGCACTTTGTATTTAACGCTTCCGCCCGACAGCTTAACCATGACATTGTCGACATCTGAGCCGTAAATGCCTGCATAATCTGCAACATCCGTTGTATTTTCTACTTCAGGCAGCCACTGCTTATTTACATCGTCATAAACACAAATGACAACTGTCTGCTGCTTCTTTTCGTCTTTGTAATCCACCCACGGAAGCTTTCCGTGCTGTGCCCATGAACCTTCTTGATATCCGCCTTTGCATGACAGTCTTCGTCCGTTTGCGTCCACATAAGAACGCACAACGCCACCGCCGAATGCCGGTGTGCATTCTATGACATTGTAGGTCTTTCCGCTTACCGTGAAATCTCCCACATAAGTTCCTGCATGTGTAATTCCGGGATTGACAAGATATTCGCCTGCCACAACTGCTGCAAAGTTTGTTGTCACATTCGTGCAGTGCCTTAATATTGTTTCACCGTCCCAATCGCCTAAGCCTGTTTTGGGATTTGGTGCAGCGAAGTAACCTGTTGTGTTGCTTTCATGCCATCCCCATATAAGCGATTTGATAAGATTCCAGCAGTCAAAGCTGTAATGCCCATCTGCGTGACGGTATCCCAAATTATAGGGATATACATTCTGATAAGCAGTGTTTAAGTCTCCTGCTATGTGTTTAAGCTTCTTTGTAAATTCCGTACTTGTAAAAACAATCATCTTTATTCCTCCGTAAATTTTTGACAGCAAAAAGCGGCAGTATGAATGCCGCTTTTCTTGAAAAGGATTGTAATGAACTGTAAAAAAATGCGTCCGTGCATTTGCAGGTTTTCAAATTTTCACAGTTTACATTTTAACAAATGTTTTCTGTCATTTTCTGTCATCTTGATTTTATCGGGTTCAAATGTTTTTTCTTATTTTTCGCAGAATTCTGTATATTTGTTCTTCTGAATACTTGAGTTTTAAGGCTATCTTGGGCACACTGTCATTATACAAAAATTTCATCTTGTAAACCCTGTCTGCAAGGTCACTGCTTTCTTCAAGCATATATCTTGCCCTTTCAAGATTTTCTTTTCGGCTTAATGCTATGCTTTCGGCTTCTTTGAGTGCTTTGTCTATTCCGCTTCTTTGCAGCTTTATGATATATTCCTCGATGGTATTAGCTTGACCGCTTGTCTGCACCTTTTCACTGCCATAGTCTATCGCCTGCGGCAAGGTCAAAGAAAAAAGCTGTTCTTTTGCCGTCAAAAGTTTTCCGTACTTCCTGACAGACTCCTCATAAAGCCTTCTTTGCTCCTCGTAAGTTTCAAAAAACATGTATCCCCCTTAGTCGTAAATATACTTTTCCAGCTGCTCGTAAACCTCATTGCCGCGCTGGTTAAAGTTGAAAAATGAGTTCTTCTTCGCATTCTGCTCCTTTGGCGGCTTTTCGAACACCTCTTTGTAA
>CAVHKC010000030.1:7323-10234 GCA_963636455.1 Ruthenibacterium lactatiformans | reverse complement strand
TGGGATATGCCGTAGGACTTAAAGTTTTTACAGGCATCGGATTTCTTGTGCTTTTGATGTTAGGGCTTTTGGCGCCGAATATGAAATCGGAAGATGATGAATATGTAAGCGAGGAGGATGATATATGATAATAGTAAATTATATTGCATCAATCCTTCTTGTCGGGCTCGGGCTTTATGCGCTCTGCACGCAAAAAAATCTGATAAAGATGGTAATAGGCTTAAGCGTCATTGATTACGGTGTCAATCTTTTCATCGTAAGCATTGGCTTCAATGCGGGAGGAACCGCTCCGATATTCACGATATCCGACCTTTTAAACGGCGTTTCCTCCACATTTTTTGTAGACCCCGTGCCGCAGGCGCTCACGCTCACCTCGATTGTAATCGGAGCCTGCGTGGATGCAATGTCGCTTGCGCTTGTCATAAAAATATTCAGAAGATACCAGTCGATCAATACAGATGACATAAGGAGGATGCGCGGATGATTGTCACAATTCAGCATTTTCCAGTTATTGCTGTAATGGGGCTTTTCTTCGGAGCGTTTCTGATTGAGATTTTCGGAAACAGATATAAGCCTGCAAGAAATATAATCTCGGTTGTATTCACGCTCGGTGCGCTTGTGCTTATGGCTTTTCTCGTAAAGCCCGTATTTGCAGACGGCGAAATAATTTCTTATTGGATGGGCGGCTGGGAGCCTGTGAGCGGTTATGCAATCGGCATAGGATATGAAGTTGACGCACTCGGGATGTTTTTTGCACTGCTTGTTGTGCTGACAGCCTTCCTTGCATGCATTTATTCGCTTAAATACATGGAAAATGACGAGCATTTAGGCCATTATTACACCTTAATGCTTATGCTTGAGGCAAGCGTGTTGGGCCTTGTACTGACGGGTGACATTTTCAACATGTTCATAATGGTTGAGGTTATGACATTTGCATCCGTTGCACTTACTGCTTTCAGAAACAACAAAAAGGGCGCATTGGAAGCGGCTTTCAAATATCTTGTTATCGGAACTGTGGGTTCGTCGTTCACGCTTTTCGGAGTGGCACTTGTATATATGCAGTGCCATACGCTGAACATGGCACAGATATCATCGATTCTTGCGGGCGGAGGACTTACTCCCACAACAACTCTTGCGCTTGCGCTTATTTTCATCGGCTTCGGAATAAAATCTTATATTGTGCCGTTTCATACGCCTGCAGCCGATGCATACGAGGCTGCACCCACGTCAATATCCATGATATTTGCGGGAATGGTCAACAAAGCGGGAGTTTACGGAATGATAAGAATCCTTTTTGTTGTGTTCGGTGCAATGAATGTCGAAGCACTCAGGATTTTGGTTGTCGTATTCGGAGCTGTGACAATGTTTGTCGGCGTCACAATGGCACTTGCCCAGCATGATTTCAAAAGGCTCCTGGCATATCACAGCATTTCGCAGATTGGATATGTTATTACGGCGGCGGGCCTTGCAACAAGCCTCGGAGTGACGGGCGGACTGTTCCATGCGCTCAACCACACGCTGTTTAAGGGGCTTTTATTCCTTTGTGCGGGTGCGGTTCTTTATGCCGCAGGAACCACCGACTTAGACAAACTGGGCGGACTTTCAAAGAAAATGCCCAAGACAACGGCATGTTTCCTAATAGGTGCTTTGTCCATTTCGGGCATTCCGCCGTTTAACGGATTTGCGTCAAAATGGATGATTTATCAGGCAACTTATGAAAAGGGTGTTGAATCAGGAAATTTCTTTTATATAGCAGTGACCGTTGTGGCTGTTGTGGTTTCGGTTATGACGCTTGCATCGTTTATAAAAGTTGCGCAGGCTGTATTTTTCGGGCAGACCTCAAAGTGCTGTCAGAATGCAAAGGAAGTCCCGCTTTTAATGAGGATTCCGATGTGGATTTTGTCCGTGCTGTGCGTTTTAAGCGGAGTGCTTTATCCCATGCTTTATGATTATATTCTTCGTCCTGCGTCAAATGCAGTTTTTAATATTTCAAATTATATAGACAAGATGATGGGAACAGGATATGCAGCGGCGGCGAATATTTCGGATGTGAAAATCGAACCTGCGGTTTTGAGTTATTGGAATCCGATTCTTTGGCTGCTTTTGTTTGTGATAATCCTTGCTGCAATATGCATTGCGGTTCTTACAGGAAAGAATGCAAGAGGGGCGGTTCTTGAAAACAAGACGCTTGAAGCCGACGGAAAATATGCAACATTTTTCGGAGGCGAAAAAAGCGAGCACAGCCATGTTGCGGGAAGCGACCTGTTCTGGGGCTTCAAAAAGAATTTCAAAGGTTACTTTAAGTTTATGAACAGCATGCACAACGGAAATCTGAACGATTATTCGATATGGACGGTCACGGCAGCGGCTGTGGCAATAATCGTGATTTTCATATTTGTACACTAAAGGAAGGGGGTTTTAAGATGTCGGCATTGGCTTTGATTCTTGTGGGATTATTCAAAATATTGATATTTCCGGGCTTCCTTTTTGTGTTTGTTGTGGGCCTTTTGCTTGCCGGAATAGACAGAAAAATCCTTGCAAGAATGCAAAAAAGAGTTGGGCCTCCCATAGTGCAGCCGTTTTATGATTTTTTCAAGCTTCTGGGCAAGGAAACAATAATTCCCGATGCCGCAAACAAGACGGTTTATCTTATTGCACCAATTGCCGGAATGGCAAGCCTTGCTGTGCTAATGACCTTTATTCCTGTTTTCGGATACAGCGCATTTTCTGGCAGTGCAGACCTCATAGTTGTGCTTTATTTGCTTACGATACCGGCAGTGGCAATGATAATCGGAGGCTCGGCTTCGGGCTCGCCCTATGCGGGAGTCGGAATTTCTCGTGAAATGGTTGTGATGATGGGTTATGAACTGCCGCTTATCATTGTTTTTCTTGCAATCGCACGAAAAACGGG
>CAVHKC010000030.1:0-7313 GCA_963636455.1 Ruthenibacterium lactatiformans | reverse complement strand
GGGGGAAGGTGCGTTTTGCTTTTCAATGCAGGAAATTATGAATTGGCAGCAGGCAAGCGGATGCATGATTTCCAACTGGGAACTTATTCCTGCCGCAATAGCGATGCTTCTTATAATTCCTGCGGAAGTCGGGACACAGCCCTTTGATGCGGCAGAGGCGGAAACGGAAATTTGCGAAGGCCCGATTGTTGAATACAGCGGTGCGCCGCTTGCCGTTTTCAAGCTTAATACTGCAATGAAAATGTTTGTGATGACGGCGTTATTTGCAAATTTGTTCCTCGGAGGAATAAACACGGGATATATTGCGCTTGACGCAGTTTTGGAAGCAGCAATATGCGCAGGTGTCACAGTCGTTTGCATGACATTCACACATGCAGTAACGGCAAGGCTTAAAATTGAGCACCTGTTCAAATTTTACTGGACCGTTGTGACAGGGCTTGCGGCAGTAAGCTTGATACTGGTTTGGTGCGGACTGTAAAAATTGCTTCGGCAAAAGATGGAAACGGCAGAAGTTATATTTGTGAAAATAACAGGGATTTAATAAATATGTACTGTTTGGAGACATTAAGGAATTATGTTTAAAAAGATTATAGCAAATTCAGCGGCAAAATCGCCGTGGATATATCACATAAATACGGGCTCGTGCAACGGCTGCGACATCGAACTTGTCGCCTGCCTTACACCGCGCTATGATGCGGAAAGATTCGGATTCAAGCTTGCCGGAACACCGCGCCATGCGGATATTGTGGTTGTTTCTGGGCCCATAACCTCGCAGTCTAAGGACAGGCTTGTAAGAACATTGGAACAAGTTCCCGAGCCAAAATGCGTTGTTTCCGTGGGTTCATGCCCATGTTCGGGCAATGTTTTCAAAGGAAGCTACAGCATTGAGGGTCCGCTTGATAAATATGTGCATGTGGATGTTTCTGTGGCAGGCTGCACGCCGAAACCCGAAGCAATAATAGAAGGCCTTTATAAAGCGGCGCATATTCTAAAAGAAAAGAAATTGGAAGAATATAAGAAACAGAAGAACGAAAAGAAAGCTTTGAAGCCGATTGATGCGGAATTTGAGGAGGTTGACAGGCGATGAAATTTCCTTTTGCAAAAGAAGCCTTGAAAAATCTCTTTTCAAAGCCGAGCACGGTTTTATATCCCAAAGTGCCAGCCGAGGCAAAGCCAGGATACCGAGGCAGGATAAAATATGATGCGGAAAAATGTGTAAACTGTGGGCTTTGCATAAGAGTATGCTCGCCTGAGGCCATAACAAGAACCAAGGAAGATGTGGAGGAAGGCGAAAAAATAACATATGAGTTTGACCTTACAAGCTGCACATTCTGCGGAACCTGTGCCGATTTTTGTGCAAAAGGCGCAATAGAAATGACAAGTGATTATCACATGGTGGCAGAAAACCGCAAAGATTTGATTGTAAGCGGCACAAGGATCAAAGCTAAACCCACCGTTGACAAAGTTAAGACGGTTTAGTAAAATAACGCTTGCGTAACAGCACAACTGAACAGCGAAGTCATAAGACTTTGGCCATGGAGAAGTACTCAAGTAGGCCGAAGAGGCGCCCCTGCTAAGGGTGTAGGTCGTTAACGCGGCGCGAGGGTTCGAATCCCTCCTTCTCCGCTTTTTATCCACCGTAGTTTGAAAGAATTTCGGTGGATTTTTTCTGTGCAAGATTCATGCCCCGCCCTATGCTTCGATATCAAACATGGCCACCAGCTTTCTGGACGTGTCCTGCCCGTCGAGACAGGTGTCGGTTAAAACCTTTACTTTTTATGGTAGATTCCGCATAAAAAGTAAAGGTTTTTCGTTAAAAAAGTAAAGGTAAAGCCAATTCCGGTTTTTAAGAATTATGATTTAAGCAGGCTTGCACTGTGAAAAAGGTATAACTTGCGGCGGTTTCGGGTGCTTATTTTGGTGGCAGATAAAAAGGCGCAATGCTATAATGAACAAAGGCTGTTGGAAAGGAAGTTGCTATGGAAATAAAAAGCGATATCGAAATTGCGCAAAGCTGCAAACTTGAGAACATAAAATCAATTGCAAAAAGAGCGGGAATTGACGAAAAATATATCGAGCAGTACGGAAATTACAAGGCAAAAATAGATTATGCCTTTTTTAAGGACAATGAAAAAAAGCCGGACGGAAAGCTGATATTGGTGACGGCGATAACGCCGACTCCTGCAGGCGAGGGAAAAACCACGACAACAGTGGGATTGACAGATGCTCTTGCAAAAATCGGCAAAAATGCGGCAGCGGCACTTCGTGAACCGTCACTCGGACCGGTCTTCGGAATCAAGGGCGGTGCGGCAGGCGGCGGATATGCACAGGTTGTTCCGATGGAAGACATAAACCTTCATTTTACTGGCGACTTTCATGCAATAGGTGCGGCAAACAATCTTCTTGCTGCAATGCTGGACAACCACATTCAGCAGGGAAACGCATTGGGAATCGACCCCAAGCAGATAACCTGGAAGCGTGCGGTGGACATGAACGACAGGCAGCTTCGAAACATCGTTGACGGCCTTGGCGGAAAAGTACACGGAGTTCCCAGGGAAGACGGCTTTGATATAACGGTTGCCTCGGAGGTAATGGCTGTTTTGTGCCTTGCCTCGGATATTACGGACCTCAAGTCAAGGCTTGGGAAAATAATTGTAGGCTATACATACGAAGAAAAGCCGGTAACGGCACATGACTTGAAGGCAGAAGGCGCAATGGCGGCACTGCTTAAGGATGCGCTGAAGCCGAATCTCGTGCAGACGCTTGAGAAAACGCCGGCATTTGTTCACGGAGGCCCGTTTGCAAATATCGCACACGGCTGCAATTCTGTTTCTGCAACAAAAATGGCGCTTAAAGCGGCAGACTATGTGGTGACGGAGGCTGGATTTGCGGCGGATTTGGGCGCAGAAAAGTTCTTCGACATAAAATGCCGCATGTCGGGGCTTCGCCCTTCGGCCGTTGTTATAGTGGCAACGGTTCGTGCACTCAAATATCATGGAGGAGTGCCAAAAGCAGACCTC
The DNA here is from genome assembly GCA_963636455.1 of Ruthenibacterium lactatiformans. Classification (GTDB taxonomy): domain Bacteria; phylum Bacillota; class Clostridia; order Lachnospirales; family Lachnospiraceae; genus RGIG5612. The sequence continues at coordinate 4,293 of CAVHKC010000030.1, read as the reverse complement.
GGAAAAGAAAATCTGGAAGCACTTGAAAAGGGTCTTCCAAATTTGCTTCAGCATATTTCAAACATCAAAGAAGTCTACAAACTGCCGTGCGTTGCGGCAATCAATGTGTTTCCCACGGACACTCAGGCAGAACTTGAACTTGTGGAAGAAAAGTGCCGCAAATTGGGTGTAAATGCCAAAATCAGCCGTGTCTGGGAAAAGGGCGGCGAAGGCGGAATCGAGCTTGCAAACGAAGTCGTGCGGCTTTGTGAAGAACCAAACGATTTCAGTTTTTGCTATGAAACGGGAATCGGAATTTTTGAAAAAATAGAAGCAATATGTAAAAAAATATATCATGCAGACGGTGCAGTGCTCAGCACAAATGCGGCAAAGCAGCTTGAAAGGCTTGAAGAACTGGGATTTTCGGATATGCCCGTGTGTATGGCAAAAACGCAGTATTCGTTTTCGGATGACCCTGCACTTTTGGGAGCGCCCAAAGGCTTTACTGTGACGGTAAGGAATCTCAAGGTTTCGGCAGGAGCCGGATTCATCGTGGCTTTGACGGGTGATATAATGACAATGCCGGGGCTTCCCAAGGTTCCGGCAGCAGAAAGAATAGATGTGGACGAAAACGGAAAAATCTCTGGATTGTTTTGATGTCTTTGCTGCAAACCTTTGTGGGAACACAGATATCAGGTCTTAAAGATAATGCCTTAAGGCAAGCCTTCAACAATTTAAGAAAAAGGTCGGTAATTTAAAAAATGGCAGAATTATTATCAGGAAAAGAAACAGCGGAGGCAATGCTTGGAATGCTTGAAGAACGCGTGAAAGCTTTAAGAAGCAAGAATGTGATTCCTAAGCTTGCCATAGTGCGCTGCGGTGCAAAAGCCGCCGATTTGGCGTATGAAAAGGGAATATCCGCAAGAGCACAGTTTGTGGGAGTTGAAGTCGATAAATTTGTGCTGCCCGAAAATGCCGAGCCCGAAATGGTAAAAGAAGTGCTTGGAAGAATCAATTTTGACGAAAATATACACGGGTGCATTATGTTCAGACCGCTTCCTGAGCACCTTGCGGCAGAAAGTGATGAGATATGCAACATACTCGTGCCGCAAAAAGATGTGGACTGCATGACGAACCTTTCAAATGCGGGTGTGTTTTCAGGAAAAAACCTTGGCTTTGCGCCCTGTACCGCCGAGGCATGCATGAAGATACTTGCACATTACAAAATCGAATGCGGCGGAAAAAAGGCTGTGGTTATAGGAAGGAGCCTTGTTGTGGGAAAGCCCGTGGCAATGATGCTTCTTAAAAAAGACGCAACAGTGACAATATGCCACACAAAAACAGAAAATCTTTCCGAAATCACGAGGCAGGCCGATATAATAATAACGGCGGCGGGTGTTTTGAAAAGCCTGACAAAAGAGCATGTAAAACCCGGCCAGACAGTGATTGACGTGTCGATGAACTGGGATGAAAACAAACTCAATTTAAAGGGCGAGAAGGGTGCAATGTCCGGAGATGCGGATTTTGAAAATATTGAGCCGATTGTAAAAGCAATAACGCCGGTGCCCGGCGGTGTGGGTGCGGTAACGAATACAGTTCTCACAGAACATGTGATCTGTGCGGCGGAAAATTCGCTCAATCGGCACATGTAACATAATGACAGAGTAAGGACAGCAGAGGCTTCTTTTGTGGCGCGAAGCTGTGAAAGGAGTTTTGATTATGAAAACAAAACAGCTTGTGTTAGATGCCATGCTTGCCGCAATGTGTGCGGTTCTGGGTTATGTGGCATTAGATTTTGGCAATGTAAAAATCACATTTGAAAGCCTTCCGATTCTCATCGGTGCTTTTCTTTTAGGACCTGTTGACGGCCTTGCGGTCGGTGCGGTCGGAACATTTATCTATCAAATGCTTCGCTACGGATTTTCGGTAACGACGCTTCTTTGGATTCTTCCTTATGCATTGTGCGGCTTGTTTGCGGGCTTATATGCAAAGAAAAGCCGTTTTTCGCCCGACAAAAAGAAGCTTGTAGTGGTGATATTCGGCTGTGAGCTTTTGGTGACACTTTTAAATACGCTGACAATTTATGTAGACAGTAAAATATTCGGATATTACTATGCGGGAATTATCATGGGTGCGCTTGTGGTAAGGCTTGTTGTCTGGGCGGCAAAGGCTGCGGCTTTTTCGGCACTCATGCCGTTTGTTCTCAAGGCAGGAAGAAAAGTTTTGCACGGAAGAAGAACCGCAGAATGAAGATTTTGGCTTTGAAGTAAGTCAGATGAAGAAAGCAGCCTGCAAGCTGAAAAATAAGAAGTATTGAAGATATGAATAAAGATGAAAAAAAATCAATAAAAACAATACATGATATCTGCTGTTTCGGAAGTCATCTCGGGCTTGAAAGAATAACCGAGCTTACAAGACTGCTTGGCAATCCGCAGGATGAGCTTAAGTTTGTTCATATTGCGGGAAGCAACGGCAAAGGCTCGGCTGCGGCAATGCTTTCTTCAATTTTGACTGCGGCAGGCTTAAGGACAGGTCTTTACACATCACCGCACTTGGTAAGCTACAACGAACGGATTAAAATCGACGGAAAAGACATAAGCGATGCCGATTATGAACGGATTGCGGAAGCCGTGTGCGAAAAGGCGGCAAAGATGAAGGATGCCCCAACGGAATTTGAAATAATAACAGCCATGGCTTTCCTTTATTTTTATGAGCAAAAATGCGATATTGTCGTGCTTGAAACGGGGCTTGGCGGAAGGCTTGATGCGACAAATGTCATATCAAAGGCAGAAGTTTGCATGGTTATGAACATCGCTTATGAGCATACCGAATATTTGGGAAATACGATTGAAAAAATAGCGGCGGAAAAAGCGGGAATCTTCAAGGACGGCTGTACTGCGGTCGTATATCCTGCAGGCAAAAGCGTGACTGAAGTTTACAAAGAAAAAATCTGCAGTTTAAATGGCGCAAAGCTGGTTGAGGCGGATTTTTCCGATATAAAAAACAAATCAGACAGTTGGAACCTATCATCAGGCAAAAAAAGCAAAATAGGAAATGCAGAAGAAAATGATTATTCCGAAAAAATAAGGAATCAGGAAGATTTGTTCCAGATATTCGATTGGAAAGAACTGAAAAATCTGAAAGTAAGGCTTCTTGGAAATTATCAGCTTAGAAATGCGGCAGTTGTGCTGGAGGCTGTGAGTGAATTAAAAAAGCAGGGCATGGAAATTTCAGAAGGTGCAATAAGAGAAGGCCTTGAAAATGCATATTGGCCCGCCAGAATGGAGATTATCCGAAAGAATCCGCTTTTCATCATTGACGGAGCACACAATCCGCAGTGCGCCGAGGCTCTTGCCGAAAACCTTGAAATGATGCTTGGCGGCAGGAAAGCGATTTTTATTTTCGGTGCGCTCAAGGACAAGCAATTTGAAAAAACGATAGAGATTGTAAAGCCGTTTGCGAAAGAATTTATCTGCCTCACGCCCGACAGCGACAGGGCAGTGAAAGCAGAACATGTGGCGGAGTATATAAATAGTCTGTGTATAAAAAAAACCGGTAAGTTTGCGGATGAAAATAAAGATGCGGAAAAAAATGCAGATGAATCAAATGCGGAAATCATAAATACAAAGACATTAGAAAACACAGGCACAACAAATGCTGCAAACAAAGCGGATACAGGACCAATAAAAGCGATGGCGTTTGAAGGAACGGAAGAAGGTGTGGAGGCAGCGCTTGAAAAGGCAGGCGATGACGGAATTATTATAACTTTTGGCTCGCTCTACCTTGCGGGAGATGTCAGAGAAAGCCTTTGCAGACTGTTGAAAACAAGGCTTAGAAAAAAATGCCTTGCGGCAAGGAAATCTCTTTCGGAAGAAGAAAGAAAAGTACGTTCGGAAGCAATTGTGAAAAACATTGCAGAGTCCGAAGAATTTAAAAATGCAAAAACAGTGCTGATATATGCGCCGTTCGGTGCGGAAGCGGACATAACAGGCCTTGCAGATTGTGCAGAAGCTGCGGGCAAAACTTTTGCATATCCTGTTTGTGCGGACTGTGAAAATATGGACGCTTTTGTGCCGGCATGCGGCCTTCATGACGCAAACAAAAACACCTGCTGGCATAAGGGGAAATACAATATTCAAGAACCGATAAAAGAAAAAAGCCTGCTTTTGAAAGCGGAAGATATCGACCTTGTGATTTGCCCTTGTGCGGGGTTTGATGAAGCCGGAAACCGGCTTGGCATGGGTGCGGGATATTACGACAGGTATCTTACGAAATGCAAAAAAGCAAAAATTGCGGCAGCGGCATTCGAAGCTC
>CAVHKC010000029.1:5116-10371 GCA_963636455.1 Ruthenibacterium lactatiformans | reverse complement strand
GATTTTTTATATATTGCCTTAAGGGAACTTCATTTCTTGCTTCAAGCTCGACCGCATACTGAGAATGTGCGATTCTTGTGCATGTTCTTAAAATGACGGGAGTGTCGAATTTTTCAGAAAGCTCAAAGCCCAATTTTGCAAACGCCTTTGCTTCGCGTGAATCGGAAGGCTCAAGCATCGGAACCTTTGCAGCCTCGGCATAATGCCTTGAATCCTGTTCGTTTTGAGAAGAATGCATTCCGGGATCGTCTGCGACACACACAAGAAGCCCTGCGTTCACGCCGGTATAAGAAAGTGTGAACAAAGGGTCTGCCGCAACATTAAGCCCCACATGCTTCATGCAGCAGCAGCTTCTTGCACCCGCAAGGCTTGCGCCGAATGCCGTTTCCATTCCGACTTTTTCGTTCGGTGCCCATTCGCATTTTATTTCGTCATATTTTGCAGCTTCCTCGGTAATCTCCGTCGAAGGAGTTCCGGGATAGCTTGAAACCAGTCGGCAGCCGGCCTCATAAAGGCCTCTGGCAACTGCTTCATTTCCAAGCATAATTTTTGTTTCCATCTTACTACCTCTTTTTTATACGCTCTATGCTTTGTTTTGAGCTTCAACAAGCCTGCTGCTGTTGTATTTTTCACGAAGCAGCGGCTTTTCTATTTTTCCTGTCGGATTTCTCGGAACATCGTCAAAAATGATTTTCTGGGGGCGTTTGTACCTCGGAAGTTCGCTGCAGAACTGCCTGATTTCTTCTTCCGTGCACTCCATGCCCTCTTTTATTTCAATGATTGCAGCCGAAACCTCGCCGAGCCTTTTGTCTGCAACGCCGATAACAGCCACATCTTTTATTTTCGGATTTGCTCTTAAGAAATCCTCGATCTGAACGGGATAAATGTTTTCACCGCCGCTTATTATAACATCTTTTTTCCTGTCTACGAGCCAAATAAAACCATCTTTGTCCTTCATGGCCATATCGCCCGTAAGAAGCCACTCGCCCTTCATTATCTCTTCCGTGGCATCTCTGTTCTTGTAGTATTCGACCATGATTCCGGGGCCTTTGACGGCAAGCTCTCCCACAACTCCGTTTTCGGTTTCGTTCAAATCGCTGTCCACGATTTTTGCTTCCCACTGATATCCGGGAATGCCTATGGCTCCGACCTTTTCGATATTTTCAACGCCCAGGTGAACGCAGCCCGGCCCCAACGATTCCGAAAGTCCGTAGTTGGTGTCGTATTTATGATTCGGGAAAACCTTTTTCCATCTCTTTATGAGCGAAGGCGGAACAGGCTGTGCGCCGATATGCATGAGCCGCCACTGGTCAAGCTTGTAATCTTCGATTTTTATATCGCCCCTTTCGAGTGCATCGAGTATATCCTGCGCCCAGGGAACGAGAAGCCAAACTATTGTCGCTTTTTCGTTTGATGCCGTCTGGAGAACCCACTCCGGCGAAACGCCCCTCAAAATGACTGCTTTTCCGCCTGTAAGAAGCGAACCGAACCAGTGCATTTTTGCGCCTGTATGATAAAGCGGCGGAATACAAAGGAACACATCGTCCTTTGTCTGTCCGTGATGTTTCTGCTCCGTTTTGCACGATGCGACAAGTGCTCCGTGCCTGTGAAGAATCGCTTTGGGAAAGCCCGTCGTTCCCGACGAAAAATAAATTGCTCCCATGTCCTCGTCTTTTATGTCAACCGGCGGTGCCGTCTTTGAGCAGTATTTGATTATTTTTTCGTAATTGTCGGCATATTTGGGAGTGTCCTTTTCTTCTCCCACAAAGAAGTAATCATCTATGCACAGTCTTTCTTTTGCCTGCTCGATTCTGTCCGTGAATTCCGGTCCGAAAACAAGCATCCTCACATCGGCAAGATCAAGGCAGTAGTGGATTTCATCTGCCGTATATCTGAAATTCATTGGAACTGCGATTGCGCCTGTTTTCAAAATGCCGAAATAAATCGGAAGCCATTCAAGGCAGTTCATGAGCAGAATCGCAATTTTATCGCCTTTTTTCACATCACGGGTGAAAAGAAGATTTGCAAAGCGGTTTGCCTTTTCGTCAAATGTTTTCCAGCTGATTTCCCTGCGGTATTTTTCCGAATTGGAAGCAGGCTCTATAAGACTGAATTCCCTCCATGTTGTGTTTGCATGCGGCTGATTTGCCGGATTAACCTCGACAAGTGCCGTATCGTCGGGGTAAATCTTTGCATTTTTTTCTAAAAATTCTGTAATTGGCATCTTTTTTCTCCTAAGGTAAAATGTCCGGTCTGCGTTTTTTTGTTCTTTCAAGGGCCTGTTTTCTTCGCCATTTCAAGATGTTTTCATGGTGCCCCGAAAGAAGCACTTCCGGTACCTTAAGACCCATAAATTCTTCGGGTCTTGTATATTGAGGGTATTCAAGAAGCATAAGCCTTTCCTCATCGGCAAGCTCTTCATAAACTTCTTTTCTGCCCTTTTTTGTAAGTTCGTTTTTGGGACTTATCACGCTGAAGCTTTCTTCATTTCCCGATTCTTCGTTGTTTAAAACACCTGGGACCATGCGGCTTACGGCATCTATAACAACCATTGCCGAAAGCTCGCCACCTGTGAGAATATAATCTCCTATCGAAATTTCTTCATCTGCGATAAGTTCGATAACCCTTTCGTCCACGCCTTCGTAGTGGCCGCATAAAATAACAAGGTCTTCCTTTTTTGCAAGCTCTTTTGCCTTCTTTTGGCTGAATACGCTTCCTGCGGGGCTCATGTAAATCACATAAGGCTTCTTTCTTCCTTCCTTTGTGATTTTTTCTTCCAGTGCTTTGCAGCAGTCGTATATCGGCTGTGCCTGCATCACCATGCCCGCACCTCCGCCATAGGGATAGTCGTCCACATGACCGTGAATGTCGTTTGTGTAATCCCTGATATTTGCTGTCTCTATGCAAATAAGACCAGCCTTAACGGCTCGCCCTAAGATGCTTGTATTAAGTCCCGATTCAATCATTTCAGGAAACAAAGTCATTATGTGGAAGTTCATTTTCAGGATTTTTGTTATATTTTGCCATCTGCTATCAGCAGCGTTTCAGTCCAGCAGCCCCTTCATAATATGAACCGTGATAACCGAATTTACAATATCGACCTGCTTTATGCACTCCTTAATCACCGGGAAAAGCAGTTCTTTTTTGTCATCATTTTCAACAATATAGACATCATTTGCTCCGGTCTGCAGCACATCTTTAAGGATTCCCATTGCTTTTCCTTCGTCGCTAACAACCTTGCAGCCTATTAAGTCAGCAATATAATATTCGCCTTCTTCAAGAGGCTGCGCAAATTTCCTGTCAATAAAAATATCCGTTCCGATATATTTTCTTGCTTCTTCAGGTGTCGAAAAACAATCAAACTTAACAATGGCCATATTGTTGAAATATCTGACCTTCGTTATCTTGCAGCTTATATCGCCCGTGCGGGCTTTTATAATAACCTCGCTTATTTCTTCAAAACGCTTTGCCGAATCCGTCGTCGGAAAAACCTTGACTTCTCCGTGCACGCCGTGCGGCGATGAGATAACTCCTACCCTCAAAAACTGTTCCACGAAACACCTGAAATTTCTTATTCTACAATGTCGACATAGACTTTTTTGTTCTGCTTGATTGCCGCCGTTTTCACAACAGTCCTTATTGCTTTGGCTATACGGCCCTGTTTTCCGATGACTTTGCCCATATCGTCTTTAGCCACATGAAGCTGTATTCTCAATATGCCGTCTTCGTCTGTGGTTTCCGTAACCCAAACTTCATCGGGAGAATCGACAAGAGCCTTGGCAATCATTTCTACCAGTTCTTTCATATTTTTCCCTCACTAAATTATTTTGTTATTCCGGCATTCTTGAAGAGCTTTCCTACAACTTCTGTGGGCTGAGCACCGTTTGAAAGCCATTTCTTTGCTGCTTCCTCATCAATTTTCACAAGGCTCGGCTCCTGATTGGGATCGTAATATCCGATTTCTTCGATAAAACGTCCGTCACGGGGAGATCTTGAGTCTGCCACAATGATTCTGTAGTTGGGTGCTTTCTTCTTTCCCATTCTTTTTAATCTGATTTTTACTGCCATTTTATTCACCTCGTATTTTATTTTTAACAGAATATTTTCTGTTATATGCGTATTTATTTTCAATCTAAAAAGGAAGTTTGAAGCCTCCGAGACCGAAGCCTCCTTTTTTCTTCTTGCCCATTCCGGGCATTGTCTTCATCATCTGCTTTGCCTGCTCGAACTGCTTCATCATCTTGTTTACTTCGGAAATATCCACTCCGGCACCTTTTGCAATTCTGTTTTTGCGTGATGGATTTATAAGCTTGGGATTTTTTCTTTCCTTAGGCGTCATCGACTGAATTATCGCTTCAATCCTTGTCATCTTGCTTTCGTCCACATCCACGCCCTTCATGTTCATTCCGGGAAGCATCTTCATGATTTCGGCAAGCCCGCCCATATTCTTCATCTGCTGCATGCTCATAAGATAGTCATCAAAATTGAATTCCGCTTTTTTAAGGCGCTTTTCCATCTCACGGGCTTCTTCTTCGTCGATATCGACTTGAACTTTTTCGATCAAAGAAAGCACATCGCCCATGCCGAGAATCCTTGATGCCATTCTGTCGGGATAAAATTCTTCAAGGTCTGAAAGCTTTTCGCCTTTACCCGCAAACAGTATCGGAACGCCCGTTACAGCTTTTACCGAAAGTGCCGCACCGCCCCTTGAATCGCCGTCAAGCTTTGTAAGCACAACTCCGTCAATTCCGATTCTTTCGTTGAAGCCTTGAGCAATGTTTACGGCATCTTGTCCAGTCATTGCATCCACAACCAAAAGGACTTCCGTAACATCCACAGCCTGCTTGATTTCTTCAAGCTCATTCATCATGTCTTCGTCAATCTGAAGACGGCCTGCTGTATCTATGATAATTATGTTGTTATTATGCTCTTTTCCGTGTTCAACGCCTGCTTTTGCAATTTCAACCGCCCTGTGGTTTGTTCCCATTTCAAACACCGGAACTCCCACCTTTTCGCCGTTGACTTTGAGTTGGCCGATGGCTGCAGGCCTGTAGATATCACATGCGACAAGCAAAGGGCGTTTTCCCTTTTCCTTAAGCTTGCCCGCAAGCTTTGCGGCAGTCGTTGTTTTACCAGAACCTTGAAGACCGGCCATCATGATTATCGTCGTTGCAATGCCGGGCAAGATTTTAAGTTCCGCAACTTCTCCGCCCATAAGAGCCGTAAGTTCTTCGTTGACAATCTTGACAACCATC
>CAVHKC010000029.1:2537-5106 GCA_963636455.1 Ruthenibacterium lactatiformans | reverse complement strand
CATCTGCCCCGGCGTGCGGCTGTTCATGACATCTGCACCGACGGCACGCTCTTTTACCGAATTTGTAAATTGCTTCACGACTTTAAAGTTTACATCGGCCTCCAAAAGAGCCATTTTGACTTCCTTCATTGCCGCATCGACATCGGCTTCGCTTAAGCGTCCCTTGCCTCTCAGGTTCTTAAATACATTCTGCAGTTTTTCTGTTAAATTCTCAAATGCCATAATATGTCAGATTTTCCTGTTATTTTGCGTTTGGTAAAGCCTGAAATATGCCTCTTAATAATTTCTACAGCCTGTCGATTATCGCAGCGGCTGTTTCCTTTGCAGCTTCTAAGCTTTCGCTGTTTTCTATTTCTTTGACAAGCTCTTTTATTTCCAGAAACTTTTTTACAAGCCCCAATTTTTCTTCATATTCGCCAAGCAGCCTGTTGCACCTTTTTATCGTATCATGCACTCCCTGCCTGCTTATCTTTTTTTCCTGCGCAATTTCTGCAAGCGAAAGGTTTTCCGAAATATAACTTTCGTAAATCTCCTTTTGATGTTCGGTCAGGAGATCTCCGTAAAAATCATATAACAGGGATTGTTCAACAAAACTGTCCATACAAATCGGTATGTTACAGCATTCGCAAGGTGCTGTCAAGCTTTTTTGCTTTACACTTATGCATTTAAGCGAAGTCGTTCTCTTGTAATCTTATATTTTTTTCGAATAACTTGTATTTTCCTGCAGCTTATGCTACAATCTCGGCAAAGTGAGACTAACGATCGTTTAGGATGTACGCCTGTCGGACCCTAAGGTCATTCAGAAATTTGGTCTCACTTTTTTCTGTAGTTCCTTTTAATTCATACAATAATAAAAAAATCTTAAAAAAACAAAGAACCGGACTTTTGGCTTCCGGCTCTTTGCTTTGTAGAATGAAAAGATTTATTGCTTTCAGCGATTGGCTCGCTTAAAGAAAGGTCTGTATTAATATGCGATTCTTCTGACATCGAGAATGTCCATCATGTAGACGCTTTCCGATGTGACAACTGTTCCCGGGTAAGGAGCATGAATTACGGTGTCATTTCCGACATAAAGTGCAACATGTCCCGAATAAACTATGATGTCTCCCGGCTGTGCCTCCGAAAGCGGCACCGAAATCCCCTCACAGGACTGCACATTGGAATCGTGCGAAAGTGAATATCCAAACTGTGCATAAAGCGCCATCGTAAATCCTGAACAGTCAACGCCTGAACTTAAATCAGCACCTGCCCAAACATAGGGAAGCCATCCGACAAAATTCCATGCATAATCTGCCACCTGCTGTCCGACTGATGATCCGCTTTCTGAAACCGGAGCCACATACTGGCTTTCCGTACTTTCCTCACTCACTTCCTCTGCGGGCTCGGCTGCGGTTTCCGGTTCTGCAGCCGCACTTTCCGTTACTTCTGCTTCTTCTGTTTCCTCTGAGCGTTCATAGGAGTTCTTTAATAATTTTCTTTGAGACCGAAGCAGTGCCTTTTCTGTTTCGATTGCCTCTGTTGTATTTGCGCAGCCTCCGTTATTTACTGTCTGAGCCTTCTCAAGACCCTGTTCAATCTGCTGTGTGGTCTGTTCTTCCTCATCTTCTGTAATTCCCACACTTCTTTCTTTGGTGGTATCGACGAATTGGTTTTCGACATATCCAGTGCCGACGCCTTCAATTTCAACCTTTGTCCACTCTTCGCCCACTTCCGTAACCGTGAATTTGTCGCCTTTGTTTACAATGAGTGAAACTTGTGATTCTGAGCTTGCATCTTGCCTGAGTCTTACAGCCGATTCTGTGATTTCAGCCTTGTTTGTGTATGTTTTCTCATCCAGCTTTTCAGCTTCTTTGCCGGCTGCAAAATCGGCCTTTTTGACATATCCTTCCAGCTCTCCGGAAGTTATCTGATACCAGCCTTCGGTTTCATCTTCAACTGTAGCCACGCTGTTTTTGAAAATCTTGCCTTCAATATCAGAAGTGATATTTGCATCTTCATATACGGCGGCATAATCATCTGCTATGGAAATTATAAGTTTGCCTTTGATATTCCCGTTGCTGTCATAGTACTCGTTTTCAGATACAGTCTCTGTACTTTCGGCTGCCTTTGTTGTTTCTTGGGTTTCAGGCTGTGACGTGCTTTCCGAAGCTGTCGCTGTTTCCTGCACGGACGTTGAAGTTTCAACGCTTTCGCTTACAACTTCTGCCGGTGCTGCAAATACCGTTGTGCTTATAACAATTGTTCCAACTATTGCTGTAAGCGCTGTCGCTTTTGCACGTTTGCATTTGTTCGTAATTCGATTCATATAGATAATGTTCCCTTCGTTTTGCGTTATGAAATCTGTTTCTGATTTGTTAACTTTATTCGCGAACTTGTTACAGAATTATTACAAATTTCTTACCAAAGATAACATTGTCGTAAATATTTGTCAACCTTTTCTTAAAAAATTCACATTCTGTAAAATCCCATTATTACAAAAGAATAGTCCGTTTTTTTCATAAAATGCTGTAGCAGCTCTCGGAAGCAACAGCAAATAAAATTATCAGCTGATATATTATGTGATTTATTA
>CAVHKC010000029.1:0-2527 GCA_963636455.1 Ruthenibacterium lactatiformans | reverse complement strand
ATATTATAAAAGTTTTAATTATCAAGTTTGAATCTGATATATAAACAATATTTGGTATGATTTTTCAGATACTAAAAATATTTTAATTATCAAGTTGGACTCTGATACATAAATAAGTTTGACGTTTTTGCAGAGTTTAAAAAAACTTTTAATTACAAAACGTGAAATGTAATAATTACATGACAATGAAATTTTGCCTAATCAGGAAAGGACCTTAAAGAAAAGCCATGAAATATACATTAATTACAGGAGCATCACGGGGAATCGGAAGAGCCTGCGCTCTTGAGCTTGCAAAAGCCGGGCACAACCTTATATTGGTTGCAAAATCTGATAAAGAAGGACTTGAAGAAACCGTCCGACTGATATATGAAAAAATCGAAGGCAGTGCCGAGGGCGGCCATTCATCCAAAAAAGACGGTGCTGCGCCTTGCAAAGATTCTTTTCTGGAAATCAGCGTCGGCTCTTATCTATGCGATGTTTCAGATTCAAAATGCGTAAAGCAGCTTTTCGAAACTCTTGAAAAAGGCGGCATAAAAGTCAATGTCCTGATTAACAATGCCGGAATTTCCTGTTTTGGACTTATCCAGGATATGACAGACGAAAAGTGGCACGAAGTTATTGCGACAAACTTAGACAGTGTTTTTTATATGTCGCGTGCCGCACTAAAAGACATGCTTCACGAACATTGCGGGCATATAATAAATATTTCTTCTTATTGGGGCATTGCGGGAGCATCTTTAGAAAGCGCATACTCTGCCTCAAAAGGCGGTGTGAATGCATTTTCATTATCGCTTGCCAAGGAACTTGCGCCAAGCGGCATTAAGGTTAATGTCATAAGCTGCGAATTTGTGGATACGGACATGAATTCGCATTTAAGCGAAGAAGAAAAAAAAGAGGCCGCCGCATCGATGCCCTCGGGGCGGATAATCGCTCCGTCCGAGGTCGCCGTGCAGGTGGCCAAGCTTATTAATTTACATAAAATTTGAAACGTCCTCTATCTTAAGAACCTTGCCAAAAATGCCTTTGTTTCTTCTTTTTGAGGATTAACGAATATCTGCTCCGGTGTTCCTTCTTCTGCAATAACGCCGTCCTGCATATAGACAACATGATCCGAAACATCTCTTGCGAATGCCATTTCATGAGTGACGATTATCATCGTAAGCCCTTCTTTTGCAAGCGTTCTCATGACTTCCAAAACCTCGCCCACCATTTGAGGGTCAAGCGCCGAAGTCGGCTCGTCAAAAAGAAGAACTTCTGGGTGCATTGCAAGCGCGCGTGCAATGGCAACCCTTTGCTGCTGGCCGCCCGAAAGCTGTTTCGGCTTTGCATTTATATAAGGTCCCATGCCTACTTTGTTCAGGAAAAACTTCGCATCCTTTTCGGCTTCTTCTTTGCTCTTTTTCAAAACCTTCACAGGACCTGTCATGCAGTTTTTAAGCACTGTCATGTTGCTGAAAAGATTGAAGCTTTGGAAACACATTCCAACCTTTGCCCTGTAAGCTGCGGGATTTTTTTCTTTCGTTATATCACGGCCTTCATAAAGAATTTCGCCGCTTGTCGGTGTTTCAAGCAGATTTATACAGCGAAGCATAGTTGACTTTCCTGAGCCCGAAGCTCCTATAATGCATGTTACCTCGCCTTCTCTGACAGAAAAATCAATATCCTTCAGGACTTCGTTTTTGCCGAAGACCTTGCACAAATGCTGCACTTTTATTATTTCGTTTCCGATATTCTTATTCATGATAATCGGTAAGCCTCCTGTCATCTACATGGTCTTTTGCCGGTGCTGTAAGCGTTCCGCTTGTATAAGCAAGAGTGTCTGTCGTTGCCAAATCATACTCTGCAGGACCGTCCATTTTCTTCTCGACAAATCTCAAAAGCCAGCTGAAAAACAGCGTCATGATAAGGTACATTGCCATTGTTACGGTAAATACTTCAAAATAAATATAATATGTTCCCGAAACAGACTTTGATGTGAAGAACAGCTCGACCGTTCCGATTGCAGAAAGCACGCAGGTGTCCTTTATATTGATGATAAGGTTGTTGCCTATCTGCGGCATAATGTTCCTGAGTGCCTGCGGCATAACAACAGAAGTCATTGTCTGCAGGTGCGTCATTCCTATTGCTTTTGCGCCTTCTGTTTGGCCAAGCGGCACAGAGAAGATTCCGCCTCTTACGGTTTCTGCCATATAAGCGCCTGTGTTTATGGAAACAATAAAGAATGCCGCTGTCAGCATGCTCATATGGATATTGACCATCATGGCACCGTAATAAATGAACATTGCCTGAACCATCATGGGCGTTCCGCGAAAAACTTCAACATAGATTCTCAAGATAACTTTTACGATTCTGAGAATAACTTTTTTTGCTGCCGAATCCTGCTTTGTTACCGGTATTGTCTGAACTATTCCGACAATAAAGCCGATAATGCAGCCGATAAATGTTCCGACTATTGCAATAAGAAGCGTCATGCCCGCGCCCTTAAGCATCGAGGCTCCGTATTCTTCTATTACAAAACCTATTCTTC
>CAVHKC010000028.1:0-10413 GCA_963636455.1 Ruthenibacterium lactatiformans | reverse complement strand
ATCGGCAAGATTGCCGTTCCGGAAGAGATCTTGAACAAGCCGGGCAAGCTGACAGCAGAAGAGTTTGCCATTATGAAGACTCACGCTCAAGCAGGCGAAAAGATTCTGGAAGCGATGACCCATGAGCAGGATAAGCCGCTGCTTTGCTATGCGAGGCAAATTTGCCGCTGGCACCATGAGCGTGCAGACGGAAGCGGTTATCCTGACGGGCTGCGTGGCGAGCAGATTCCCATTGCCGCACAGGTTGTGGCACTGGCAGATGTATATGACGCTTTGACCAACAAAAGGTGTTATAAAGAAGCTTTCGATCATGACACTGCAATCGCTATGATAAAACGCGGGGAATGCGGTGCGTTCAATCCGCTGCTTTTGGAATGCCTTCTGGATACGGCAAACAAAATCCGCATAGCATCTGAATTTCCCGAGGCCAATCCGTCCTGTGCGTTCGAAATCAATCGTTTGTCAAAAGAAATTATGGCACATGCAGAAGTCCCCAGAAACGACCGTGTGCAAAGGCTGCTTGATTCCATGCAGGAACGCATTGATTTCTTTGCTTCATGCAGCAAAGGAATACAATTTGAATATGACTCCCTTTCAAAAAGGGCAGAAGTTGTGAACCAGGACGCATTGCCCGGGCAGCGGCATACTGTGATGGATGTCTCGGATTTTGGCAGCTTTCACCATCTGGGTCTTAGAGATTTCAACCGCATAAAGGCGGCCATGGACGCAACAACAAGGGAAACGCCGGAGTTTTCCATGAGTATAAGGCTGCTGTTCGGAAGAGAGTACCACTGGTGCGATTTGCGTGTGCGAACGCTTTGGTCGGATGTTTGGAAGGACCATTATATCGGTGCCGTGGGGCATTTGACAGACACCCGAAGGGAAGCAGAAAAGGAGTGTCCTCCTAATGAAAAAGAGGCAGGCATGGCAGTAGGAGACTCTCGTATTGCAGAAGACATCCGCCGTCTGGAAAAGATTTTTGATATTGTAAGAATAGTTGACCCAGAAACCAATTCCGTGCTTGAATTGGACGGGCAGGGAAATATCAGCCGCACGGAAAACAACTGTGCCGCATTTTGGGACAATGACGTAAAATGCAGCAACTGCATTTCGTCCAAAGCACTTGCCCAAAAGAAAACCTTCAACAAACTGGAATTCACTCACACGGAGATGTACTTTGTTATTGCAAAGTATATCTGCCTGAACGGAACACCTTGTGTTTTGGAGATGTTAAGCCGTATGAATGAGGGCCGCTGGATTGACGCAAACGGCAGAAGGCTCCTGCTTGACAGCAGCAGAAACGAGAGCATGGAACTGTTCAAGGACTCTGTCACAAAGGCTTATTCCCGCAGATATTTCGACACATATAAAGTGCATCTGGAGGGAATGGAGGGCACCTGCGTCATTGATGTGGACAGCTTCAAGCAGGTAAATGATACCTTTGGTCATCAGGCAGGGGACATCGTGCTTAAAGAAATTGCGGATGCGATCCGCTCGTGCATACACAGCACGGATATTCTGATCCGTTACGGTGGAGACGAGTTTTTGCTGCTCTTTCCCGAAATGGAAAAAAATGCCCTTGAAAAAAAGGGAATTGAGATTCAAGAAGCAGTCAGTCGGATTGTAATCGGCGAATATCCTGATTTGCATTTGTCAGTCAGTGTGGGAAGCGTTTTGGATGTTTATCCTATCACAGAGGCAATCAGGCAGGCAGACGAGGCAATGTATAAGAACAAAGAAAAGCACTATGCGGACATTGCACCCAAGGATTGAGGAAAGTGCAGGGCACGCATATAATTGAAAAATAAAATTCGAGGTAAATGAACGAATGAAACGCATCACAGCACTTGTTTTGGGCTGCCTGCTGATTATCGGAATGCTTTGCGGATGTGAGACCCAACCGGTTGAGTCCAAAAGCAGCAATTTGCCGCTGATCACCATCGGCAGTGATACATATCCGCCCTATATTTATATGAATACCGACGGAACACCCGTGGGCATTGATGTGGAAATCGCCACAGAGGCATTCAGCCGCATGGGATATCAGGCGGAGTTTGTCACTATTGAGTGGGAGCAGAAAAAGACGCTGGTAGAAAGCGGGGAAATTGACTGCATCTGGGGCTGCTTTTCCATGTACGGAAGAGAAAAAGATTATCAATGGGCAGGTCCTTATATGGTCAGCCGCCAGGTTGTTGCGGTAAATGCAAAAAGCGATATTTATTCGCTTGCTGACCTTGCCGGAAAGACAGTTGCCGTGCAGGTAACTTCCAAGCCGGAGGAGTTGTTTTTGGAAAATGAAAATCCGAATATCCCCCAAATAGAGAACCTTCTGAGTATTGAAGAAAGAAGCATACAGTATGCGGCATTGGACTGCGGCTATGTGGATGCCGTTGCCGCACACGAAACGGCAATTTTGCAGTATATGGAGGATTATGATGCCGATTTTCGCATTCTGGATGAGCCGCTTTTGACAACGGGAATCGGAGTTGCCTTTTCCAAAAATGATACGCGAGGCATTGCGGAAGAATTGACGAAAGTGCTTGATCAAATGAGAAAAGACGGCACCATGGAGAAAATAATCGGCAAATATTTGGAAAATCCCGAAATTTATCTGGAGGTGGAAAGCCTTGAAGACTAAAAAGACGAAGTCTGCCTCAAACAAAAAAAAACTGATTATTTATATTGCCGCAGGAATTGTAACCCTCGGCATCGTTTTTGGATTATCGTGGCATGTGGATATGCACAACTGCGAAAGGAACCTGAATTCGAAAATAGAGTTTTTGAAGGAACAGTCCGCAAGTTATCTGAAGTATAACGATATTGCCATTGCCAAAGGTCTTGTGAGGGAAGCTACTGCCGCGCGTTCACTTACAGATGTCGCCGCAGACGTAAGCGAGGCGGAGCTTAAGGAGTATGCAGATGAACTGTGGCTTACGGGAATTACCGTATTGGATTCACAAGGCAATCTGATATGCGAATACATAGAAGACGGAATCGGTTATGAACAGCTTAAATCAGACACAAAGCTGGAATCACTCCTTGCTGTCATAAGCTATCCGCAGAAGACCTATGTGCAGCGGGTTGATTTGACTGACGGCTCTTATGCAGACTTGGCAGCGCACAGCTGTGCCGACGAAAGCTGCGTGATTCTGGCATATCGCCATACCAAGGAAGAATTTTCCAAGAAAGCAATTTTATCGGTTCAGACCCCGCTTGACGGCTATGATGTGGATGCAGTGGGAACTATTTTGATTGTTGAAGGAAACCGTGTAGAGGCTTCAAATGACACGGAGCAGATAGGCAAAGATGTTTCGGAAAACAAAATTATTCAGACGATTCGCTCAAGCAATCATTCGGGCAAGCTGATTTCTGTTACTGAAGGAATGCAGCGTTTCTATGGGCTGTACAGCCGCGGGAGAGACTACAGCTTTTATGCTTATATGCCCGCCGGTCAGGTTAACAATATTACAGTATTCAGTGTGGCAATTGCCGCAATTGCCTACATTCTTGTTGTAGTGCTGATACAAAGACTCCGTTTAAACAGCGAAAAGAAGCTTCGGCTTGAAAAGGAAGAAGCCGAACATGCATACAAAGAATCTTTGGAGCAGAAGAATGCGGAGCTTGAAGCTGCCATAAAGAATGAGGCGGAAGCAAACCGTGCCAAGCGTGAGTTTTTATTTAATATGACGCATGATATCAGAACGCCCATGAATGCAATCATCGGCTTCACATCGCTTGCACGGCAGCATATCAGCGAACAGAGCAGGGTTGAAGAGTATCTGAAAAAAATATACGATTCCAGCCAGCATCTGCTGTCCATTATCAATGATATTTTGGACATGAGCCGCATTGAAAGCGGCAGTGTCAAGCTGGATGAAAAGCCTGTACATCTGCCGGATTTGGTGGAAAACATCGAAAATATCATACGGGTTGGTGCAGAAAACAAACATATTTCTTTTACAGTTGATACCACAGGTGCAAAGGATGAGGATGTGATGGCAGACGCACTGCGCCTCAACCAGATTTTGATAAATATTTTGTCCAATTCCGTGAAGTTTACTCCTGAAGGAGGCGTGATAAGTCTGCGAGTATTGCAAAAGGATGGTGCACCTTACGGTTTTGCCGATTTTGAGTTTCATATCAAAGACAACGGCATTGGCATGAGCAAGGATTTTCAAAAGCATATTTTTGAGCAGTTTGCAAGAGAAAGAACATCCACCGTCAGCAAGACGCAGGGCACAGGTTTGGGCATGGCAATCACAAAGAATTT
The DNA here is from genome assembly GCA_963636455.1 of Ruthenibacterium lactatiformans. Lineage (GTDB taxonomy): Bacteria > Bacillota > Clostridia > Lachnospirales > Lachnospiraceae > RGIG5612. The sequence goes on along the minus strand of CAVHKC010000028.1, from coordinate 6,143 downwards.
TGTCGATATGATGGGCGGCACAATCGAGCTTGAAAGCGAACAGGGAAAGGGCACGGAGTTTATTGTGTCACTGCGCTTTGCCACGGTTGAAAAAGCTGCAGAGAAAAAGGATTGCACCGTGCAGAAGGCGGACTTTTCCGGAAAGAAGATTTTGGTGGTTGAGGACAACGAACTGAATCTGGAAATCTCAGCCACGATTCTTAGGGAAGCAGGTTTTGATGTGGACACCGCCGAAAGCGGAAAAGCAGCCCTTGAAAAGGTTGAACAAGCCCCGGCGGGCAGATATGATTTGATTTTGATGGATATCCAGATGCCCGAGATGGACGGCTACGAAACGACACGCAGGATCCGTGCGCTTGCGGATAAGGAAAAGGCGGAAATACCTATTGTGGCCACGCCTGCCAATGCGTTTGACGAGGTTCGAAAAAAGGTTTTGGATGCCGGGATGAACGCTCATATTCCAAAGCCGCTGGATGTTCAAAAATTGTTTGAGGTAATGCAGGAACTGCTCAAATAAAAAAACATCTCTTAAACTTGCAGATAGGAGAATTTGCTATTATGGATATGGAAACCTTGCAGGTGCAGACTTTGGGCTCTTTCGTCATACGCTGTGCGGACAATCAGATCTCAGATCGTGACAACCGTTCGAAAAAGGTGTGGCTCATGCTGGCTTATATCCTTTGCCACAGAGGTGCGCCGATCCCTCAGGAAACGCTGGCAGACCTTTGCTGGGGAGAAGAAAGAGACCAAATTGATTCGAATAACGCCATAAAGACTTTGCTGCACAGGGTGAGGCTTATGCTTGACAAATTGTTCCCTGATGCAGGCAAAACCTGTATCATCTTCAAGGATGGCTGCTGTTTGTGGAATCCGAATGTTTCGGTTTCCATGGATTCAGACGAGTTTGAAGCAATTTGCAAAGAAGAAGGCAAAGAATCAAAAGCCGGCCGCCTGGAACGCTGCCGCAAGGCGATAGACCTTTATCACGGAGATTTTCTGCCGAAACTTTCAACAGAGCTGTGGGTGATAACCCTTTCGGAATTTTATCACAAATGTTATGTGGATTTGGTCTTGGAGGCGGCCGCACTTTTGGAGGAGCAGAAGTCCTGGCAGGATTTGACGGATATTTGCCGCCGTGGGGCAGCTTTTGAGCCGTATAATGAGGAATTGTGTGCATATCTTATGCGCAGTCTGCTCGCTGTGGGAAAGCAGAAGGAGGCTATTGCTGTCTATGACGAGATGAGCGGCAGGCTGTTTGCCAATTTTGGCGTGATGCCCGCAGAAGAGCTGCGTAAAATCCAAAGGGAAGCTGTAGCCTTGGTGAATAAGCATACTGTTTCGGCGCAGGAGCTCTTGGAACAGCTTACCGAAAAGGAAGCACCGCAGGGTGCAATGTTTTGCGATTATGATTTCTTCCGCATTCTGTATCATGCAGAGGTCAGGTCACTGCCACGCAGCGGAAGTGTTGCGCATTTGTGCATTCTTTCTGTGGAGCCGCTGGGCGCAAATCCTTTGTCACGCCGTTCTTTGGACCGTATAATGGAAAATTTCAAGGTTCTGATCAGGGCAAGGCTTCGCCGTGGCGACATGGCATGTCAATGCAGCACATGCCAATTTCTGATTCTTCTGCCCCGTGCCAACTACGAAAACAGTGCCAAGGTCTGCGAACGGCTGCTTGATGCCTTTTATCGCCAATATCCCAAGACGCCGGCGCGTGTGCAATATGAGGTAGTATCCTTGCAGGCATGCACATAAAGAATTTGATTAGAAAACTATGCTCAACGCCGAGGATATGAATATAAAAGATTCACGGGTTTGTGTTAGGGAAGTCTTGATTGTTAAATACAGAATAGGCAAATAAAACTTTTAATCCTGCATGGAAAAAAACAAGTTTAGTATAAAAAACAGACCCGACAGGCGAGTCTGTTTTTTTATTATATAGGATTTGAGTCAAAGCTTTATGCAAAAGTTTCGTTCATCTCGTATACTTTTCTTGCCAATGAGGCCTCTATTTTGGCTGATATCAGCTCGTTCATAAGCTCTTCACGGCTCATCTTCGAATATCTCTCCATGCTAATGCCGCTTGCTGCAGCATTTTCTTTTCCCTTCGTTTGGCTGCTTTTTGATTTGTTGTTGATTGCCTTGTAAAGCCTCAGATAATCTCTTGCAGTGTATTGGTTAATGTTGTATTTCACCGCCGCACCGGCCACATTAAGCTCTCTTGCAAATATCTGCCTGCCTATCTCAAGGCGTTCTTCTTTAGTATACTTCATCGAAATTCCCTCCCTTTTTTATCGGTAATATATCTTAAAATTTATAATCCGCTCTGTTGTTTTAAATGTCGCTTCAAACTCACTGTTTATCGCTTAAGAATTGCTTCTTCTTGCGATTTTGCATGTAACATATGCAAGACCTGCTGCGGAAATCACAATCAGCACAATCCACAAGGCTGCAGAAGATGTATCTCCGGTTTTGGGCGAGTCGGATGTGACAGAAGTCTCGGCAGATGCAACCTTTGTGACTGCAGGATTTGTCTTTGTATCCTTGCCTGAAATGTCCGTATTGTCGTTGGAAGAATCCGGCTTATTGGGTTTCACATCGGGTTTAACATCAGGGTCAACATCGGTGTTGTCATCAGGCTTAATGTCAGGATTCACATCGGGTTTATCATCAGGGTTAACATCGGGGTCAACATCAGGGTTAACATCAGGATTGTCATCGGGGTTTACTTTGCCGCCGTCATCGTTTGCAGCCCAGTTTGCAATCAATGTTACATCATTTGCAGGCATTTCAAATATATCGCCTGAGTTAATGGTTTCGGTCAGACTGTCGTTGTCCAAAGCCACAATGTCGTTGGAATCGGAAAGAGAAACCTCGTTCATTTCCATAATATCGTTTATCGTGCTGCACTCTGCTGTACTGCGGGCACCTGATTTAACCCTTTCGGGAAGTCCTTCAATAGTCCAGCCTGTGAAGGAGTAGCCATCACGGGTAGGCTCGCTGATAACTCTGACCGAATCTCCCAGGTAGTAATCCGCTGCGTTGCTGTCGTCACTGGATTCACCGCCTTTAAGGTCGTATTTTACAGTGTGAAGAGTAACAACACCGTGAGCTGCTTTCAAAGAAGCACTGCATGTAAGGTCGCCGCCGGCGGGAACATACTCGTCATAGTAGGGTGAGTCGTCAGACAGCGGGCTTTCCCAGCGGGAAATTGCTTCATAGCCGCCCTCGCCATCCTTTGCTTCTGAGTTCCATTTGTACCATCCGTCATAATACCAGCCTGTAATCTTTTTGCTGTCGGAAGAAAGGAATCTGTCGCCTGACATTGTTGAGGCAGAAGGAATATTGAATGACGAGCTTCCGTTGATGAAAAGGTCGTCTGCAGCCACAGCTGCTGTGTTGTTGTAGAGCATGCATCCTTCATAAGCAGTCAGTTTGGTGAACTGATAAGCATAAACACCGCCGCCGTAGGAAGTTGATTTGTTGCCGCATACTGCACCGTTCGCCTGAACATTTACTGTTGCCATGACGCTTGCGGAAGCACCGTAGGAGAAGATTCCTGCACCGCCATAAGCTTCATTTCCGTTTACTGAGCCGTTTTCAACTGTGACAAAGACAGGGCCGCCAAGGGCATAAGCATAAATTCCGCCGCCAAAGCCGCTTGCCTTATTCTCGTCAACCCGAGAGCCGCCGGTAAGGAGAACGACGGAGGGGTTGCCGAGAACTGCCATTGCGAAGATTCCGCCGCCGGATGCGGATTCATTTTGGGTAACCGAAGTATTGTTAAGCGTAAGAGCAACATTTCCGTACATTACGATTCCGCCGCCCTGATTGCTGCTTCCGCCAACAGCTGTGTTGGAAGTGATTTCGGAATTGTTGATTTCCAAAGTCTGTCCGCTTCCGAGATACATTCCGCCGCCAATGCTTGAGGCACTGTTTGCCTGAATTGCGGCATAATTCATATTGACGGAAGAGGTACCTGTAAGGTAAAGGCCTGCGCCCTGCTTGGACTGATTGTTTTGAATTGTTGAGCTTTCTATATAAAGTTCTGTGTTTGAAGCACAGATTCCGCCGCCGCAGTCAGAAGCAGTATTGTTTTCTATTGCAGAATTTTTGATTGTAAGTGTGCTGTTCTTGGTTAAAACCGCACCGCCGTCGGACATTGTGCTTCCGTTGCTTTCGTTGTTTGCAACAGTGCTGTTTGACAATGTCAGATTGGCATTTGCAGCGAAGACTCCTGCACCGCCTGCATCACCGCTGCCCGAACCTTTGGCGTTGTTACCGCTTATTGTAAGGCTTTCAAGCAAAACAGCAGCACCGTCAACTGCAAATCCGCCTCCGTTGCCTGCGTTGTTGCCGCCTGTTACAGTTCCGTTTTTCACTGTAACATCAATATCACCGCAAATTGAAACAACAGCATCGGTTCCTGTTCCTGTAAGTGTATGAGCGTTCAGGTCAAGTGTAATGGAAGATTTGATTTCAATATTTTCCTGCACATCGGCATTGAGAATAACTGTGTCACCGGAAACTGCCGCATTAACTGCTTCGGTCAGTGTTTCGTACTTTTCATCACCGATTGACGCTGCATACTCGGAAACTTCATCTTCTTCCTTTGCGGAGTCTGATTTTTCTTCCACATCAGAATCTGTATCCTTGCCGATTTCTTCGGTAAGGTCGCTGTCGGTGTTTCCTTCATCAAGAGCAGTGGTAGTTTCTTCCGAAGCGTTTTCTTCGTTGATTTCGGATATAACAGACAAAGCTGAGTCTGTTTCGTCCTGATCCGAATCATCATTCAAGTTGATTGTTTCATCAGCAGGCTGACTGTTTTCCGTGTCGTAAGCAGTTTCTGCACAAACAGTGTCTGAGCTTGTTTCTTCAGCAGATACAGTAACGAAAACAGTGCTTAAGGATAAGCTGAGCACAGCCAGCAAAGCTAATATTCTTTTCAGCATTTTTCTCGACTTCATACTAATATTTCCTTCTTTCTTCTTTTCTGCATTGCGGTCCGTCCATTTGACGGACTTGCGTATAAATTTTCCTTATTTCGCTTGAAATTTATCATGGCAAGGTTACAAAACCGGATACATTTGCAGATTCTTGTTCTTTTTTTGCCCCCTATCCGAAAAAATACTGTTACTCAAACAACACACAAAAGGTTTATATATATTCGGAAGAAACTGCTCGGAATGTTTTTCGCACTTTGGTGCGGCAATGGTGCAATTGAAAAAACAATTGACATCGGCAGACAAACTGCGTATCATAAGGACTCGAAAGGGAGTAGCCGACACGAAGATTGTGTATCCGCTTGCGTCAGTACGGGCAAAGAGCCCCGCTGCGGATTGAAATGGCGAGACTTTCGTACCAATGTAAAGGCATTGGTGCGGGAGTCTCGCCTTTTATATTTGTAATTTAATACAAGGAGTAACAAAGATGGAAAAACAAATTTGGGAAATGTCCCGCATGGAGCTGTTCCGAAAGCTGGAATGCAAGGATGAGGGGCTGACCGGAAGCGAAGCCGAAAGCCGTTTGGCAAAATATGGCCCGAATGAGCTTGTGGCAGGAAAGAAGAAAAGTGCTCTGCGGATTTTTCTGGAGCAGTTCACCGATTTTCTGGTAATTATTTTGATAATTGCCGCCATAATTTCGGCGTTTATGGGCGATGTTAAGAGCATGATCGTTATTCTTGCCGTAATCACAATGAATGCGGTGCTTGGAACGATCCAGACAATCAAGGCAGCAGCCTCGCTTGACAGCCTGAAACAGATGTCGGCTCCCACAGCCAAGGTTATAAGAGACGGGAAAATAGTGCAGATCCCGGGGCGTGAGGTTGTTCCCGGAGATGTTGTAGTGCTTGAGGCAGGAGATTTTGTCTGCGCAGACGGGCGCTTGCTTGAATGCGCAAGCCTTAAGTGTGCGGAAAGTGCTCTTACGGGCGAAAGCCTGCCTGTTGAAAAAGATACAGATGAAATCGCGGGCGAAACGGCACTGGGCGACCGCAAAAACATGGTCTTTTCGGGAAGCTTCGTGACATACGGAAGAGGAAGCTTTTTGGTGACGGCAACTGGAATGGACACCGAAATGGGAAAGATCGCCTTGCTGCTTAAAAACACAGAAGAGCGAAAGACACCTCTTCAGGTAAGCCT
>CAVHKC010000027.1:4537-10492 GCA_963636455.1 Ruthenibacterium lactatiformans | reverse complement strand
CAATTGCCGCACACTGCGTCAACCTGACAGATGAAGACATCCAAATATTGAAAGAAAAGAATGTCAGCGTGGCAATAAACCCCAAGAGCAACATGAAGCTTGGGAACGGATTTGCACGGTGCGAAGACATGCTGAATGCAGGAATCAATATATGCCTGGGGACGGACGGCTGCGGAAGCAACAATACGCAGAATATGTTTGCGGAGATGAATACGGCGGCTCTTGTCTACAAGGGTGCGAGCCAAAAAGCACAGTGCATAAGCGCTCAGGATGTTTTGAGATTTGCAGCCGCAAACGGCGCAAAGGCAATCGGACTTGAAGGCAGGCTTGGAATCATAAAGGAAGGTGCTTTGGCGGATTTGATTATTTTGGACATCTATGAGCCTGAATTTTTCCCGAGCATAAATCTGATAAGCGGACTTGTTTATTCGGCAACAGGAAAAGAAGTCGAAACCGTAATAATAGACGGAAATATTGTCATGGAAAACAAAAAAATCCTCACGATTGACGAAGACAAGGTTTATGCCGAATGCGAAAAAATCTGCGCAAGGCTTAATATGTTTTAAAAATCGGAAGAATAGATTTTTAAAACATATCACGGTATGTGAGGAAGATTGTTTTAGGTTAAAAAACAAAACCTGCGAAGTGAAATTTTAGGCTCAAACAGGGAATGAGTTGTAAATAAAGTTAAAAAGTCAAACCTGCAAAGTAAGACTTAAATACAGGCAACAGGTTACGGAAGAAAAAACTTAAACAGTGAGATTATAAACGGAGACAAAGATGAGCAATATAAAAGACATAAACCTGGCAGAAAGCGGCAGAAGAAAAATCGAATGGGTGAAAAGGAATTGCCCGCTGCTTGGATCTCTTGAAAAGGAATTTGCACAGACAAAGCCCTTTGAGGGATTAAAAATCGCACTTTCCATTCATCTTGAGGCAAAAACAGCATATCTTTGCGAGGTTTTGCGTGCGGGAGGAGCAGAAATGTTCATAACAGGAAGCAATCCTCTTTCGACGCAGGATGATGTGGCGGCGGCACTTGCGGAAGAAGGGCTTGAAGTGTTTGCAGAATATGGCTGCAGCGATGAAAAATATTTCGAAAATATAAGACAGGTTCTTTCAAACGACTGCAATATCATAATCGATGACGGCGGAGATCTGGTGCATATGCTGCATACGGAAATGCCCGAAAAAATCCAGTATGTTATAGGCGGCTGCGAGGAGACAACAACGGGGATAATCAGGCTTAAGGCAATGGATGCAGAAGGCAGGCTGAAGTTCCCGATGGTTCTTGTCAATGACGCAGACTGCAAGCACCTTTTTGACAACAGATACGGAACGGGCCAGTCTGTGTGGGACGGCATAAACAGAACAACGAACTTGATTGTTGCAGGCAAGGATGTTGTTGTTGCAGGCTATGGCTGGTGCGGCAAGGGCGTTGCAATGCGTGCAAAGGGGCTTGGCGCAAAGGTCATTGTGACGGAAGCCGACCCGATAAAAGCGATAGAAGCGGTTATGGACGGGTTTGAAGTAATGCCGATGAAAGAGGCGGCAGCAGTTGGCGACTTCTTCATCACGGTTACGGGCTGCGAAAAGGTTATTTCGAAGGAAGCTTTTGACAACATGAAGGACGGCGCTATTTTGTGCAATGCAGGGCATTTCGATGTTGAGGTGGACATGAAGCTATTAAGGAGCATTGCCGCAGATTCGTGCAAAATGCGAAATAATATAATGGGATACAAGCTTACGGACGGAAGATGGGTTTATGTTCTTGCAGAAGGCAGGCTTGTGAATCTTGCGGCAGGCGACGGTCATCCGGCTGAAATCATGGATATGAGCTTTGCGATACAGGCACTTAGTGCAAAATACCTTGCACAGCACAAAGGAAGTTTGAAGGAAAAGCTCATAAAAGTGCCATATGAAGTTGACAGGGATGTTGCCGAAAGAAAGCTTGAATTTCTCGGCAAAAAGATTGACAAATTAACCAAAGAGCAGAAAGATTATCTTGAAAAATCCACGGTATGATTTAAAAAACGAGGAATTTCAAGTATACAAAACGAAGAAGGATATTAAAAAACATAAAAAGGGGGAAATTATGAAAGGTATAACAGCGGATTTTTCCGGTTTGTCAAGCTTCGTTGAAGATGGCACCTATGAAAAAAATCTCGGCAAATTAAAAGAGGCATACGAAAAGCTCACAAAGAAAAGCGGTGCCGGTGCAGAATTTACAGGCTGGGTCGATCTTCCAGAAGATTATGACAAAGAAGAGTTCGAAAGAATAAAAAAAGCGGCAAAAAAAATACGCTCCGATTCGGACGCACTTGTGGTTATCGGAATAGGCGGTTCTTATCTTGGAGCCTGCGCTGCATGCGATTTCCTTAAGGGCGAGGATTACAATATGCTGGAAAAGCCGCAGATCTTGTTTGCGGGAAATTCCTTAAGCGCAGAAAAAACAGAAAACATTCTGAAAATTTTGGAGGGCAAAGATTATTCAATCAATGTCATATCAAAATCGGGAACGACAATGGAAACGGCACTTGCTTTCCGCATATTCAGGTCTGCAATAGAAGAAAAATACGGAATTGAGGAAGCAGGAAAAAGGATATATGTGACGACAGACAAGAAAAGGGGAGCACTCAAGGAACTTTCGGACAGGGAAGGATATGAAAGCTTTGTCGTGCCGGATGATATAGGCGGAAGGTATTCCGTGCTTACAGCTGTGGGGCTTCTTCCGATTGCGGCGGCAGGCGGAGATATTGACCTTTTGATGAAGGGCGCTGCAGAAGAAAGGAAGATGCTCCTTGAAGATATGGACAATCAAGCTGTAAGATATGCGCTTGCAAGACAGAAATTGTACGGATTGGGAAAGGCAATCGAGCTTTTTGCGATATTTGACCCCGATTTGGGCAAGTTTACGGAATGGCTCAAGCAGCTTTTCGGAGAAAGCGAAGGAAAGGGCGGAAAAGGGCTTTTCCCCGCAGCTGTGCGTTATACGACTGATCTTCATTCAATGGGTCAGATGGTTCAGGACGGCGAAAGAAATTTGTTTGAAACAGTCATAAATGCAGAAGAATCAGAAGCCGTGCTTAAAGTGCCGCACTTTGCGGAAGATTTTGACGGATATCAATATCTTGAGGGGAAAAATGTCAGCATATTCAACGACTGTGCGGTGGAAGGCACAATTAAGGCACATCAGGACGGCGGTGTGCCCGGCATAAAAATAAATTTCAAAAATAAGGATGAGGAAAATCTGGGAGGGCTCTTTTATTTCTTTGAATTTGCCTGCGGAATAAGTGCTTATCTGGAGGAAGTAAATCCCTTTGACCAGCCGGGCGTGGAGGCATACAAGAAAAATATAAAGACATTGCTTGCAGAATACAAAAAGCAGCAGAGAAAATCAAAAAGCGGGATTTGAACAAAGCTGTCTTATGAATGCCGATTATTCCTCAATAATCTGAATTTCGAGCCTGTCAAATTCGATTTGTTCCATGAAATTGTCCGAATTGAAATTGGTTTTGGAAAACCGCTTGAATTCGGATATATTGGAAGCCAGCCAAATGGGGTTTCCCAAGTCGAATTCACGGCAGATATGCTCGAGAGAATCGAAGACTTTCCTTGTTCGGGTTTTGTCTTCTGAGTCGTCTTCGACAACAATGTCTTTGACAATTTTGCCATCTTTGATAATTTTTGCCCATAATCTAAACATGGGATGGATTATAGCACAGGAAATATAATGAAGTAAAATTTTAATTTGCCAAGCAGCCGGCTAAATGCATGGCGGGAATATAATTTAAAAATTTGCAAACAGGAAAAACGATATTAGCAAAGAAAGACCTTTAAGATGACTGATGAAATAAAAAAATTAAAAGAGTGGATTGACGAAAGCAGCAATATTGTTTTTTTCGGAGGCGCAGGAGTTTCAACAGAAAGCGGAATTCCCGATTTCAGAAGCACGGACGGGCTCTACAATCAGCAATATAAATGGCCTCCCGAAGAAATTTTAAGCCATACTTTTTTTGTGAGAAATCCCGAGGAGTTTTTCAGGTTTTACAAAGACAAAATGCTTTGTCTTACGGCAAAGCCAAATGCGGCGCATTTAAAGCTTGCCGAACTTGAAAACGAAGGCAAATTAAAGGCGGTAGTTACACAAAACATTGACGGGCTGCACCAAAAGGCGGGAAGCAAGGTTGTGTATGAGCTTCACGGTTCGGTGCTCAGAAACTACTGCATGAAATGCGGAAAGTTTTTCGATGCCGAATATATGCAAAATTCAGAAGGCGTTCCAACCTGCGACAAATGCGGAGGTCAAATAAAGCCGGATGTGGTATTATATGAAGAAAGTCTTGACAGTGAATGCATAGAAGGCGCAGTAAGCGCAATATCCTTGGCAGATGTGCTGATTGTCGGAGGAACATCGCTTGTTGTTTATCCTGCGGCGGGGCTGATTAATTATTACAGGGGAAGAAAGCTTGTTTTGATCAACAAAAGCGAAACCCCAATGGACAACAAAGCCGATTTGATTATTCACGAAGCAATCGGCAAGGTTTTTTCGGAAATATAGGAGGATTTAAAAATGGGAAACTTCCTTGAAGGCGGAGTTGAAGAATTAGAGCAGGCAAAGGCGGCAATCCTTGACGAAGCCAATAAATACGAGGCGGCAGAGGCTGCAAAAAGAGATTTAAAAGACAAAGAAAAAGAAATAGAACGCGAAAAAAAGGACACAGAAGACGAAATCAGAAATCTTTTGAAATCCAAGCGCAAAGCTGAGGCATCGCCTTATGACGATGAGCTTGATGATGCAGACAGAATGCTCAAAGATTCAATCAGGCGCAGGAAAGAAGCAAAAACGAACGCCGTCCAAAGAAGGATTTCGGATGAAACGGCAGATGTCGAGGGTGCAATAAGAAGACTTAAAAAAGAAAATAAAAAGACACTCAAGAATGGCGGCATGCCGGGATTTTGCGCAACAAATTTTTATTTTTCGATGTTTGCGCCCAAGACTGCCAAGGACTTTCTTGTTCTGGTTATTGCGGCTGTGATATGCTTTGCGGCAATTCCCAATATCGTGATTGCGCTTGTTAAGCTGGAAACATTTCAAAAAGTGCTTTTGTATATTGCGATTGTCATCTTCTTTATTTTGATATATGCAATTGTGCTTATCGCAACGAAGCCTGTAAGGAAGAAGAAAACGCTGGATTTGGTTCGCCCGAATATGGAAAGCATCAGAAAATACAAAAAAGAGATCAAAGATCTTTCAAGGCATATAAAAAGGGACGATGACGAAAGCGGCTATGGGCTTTCAGAGCTTGACAATGAAATTGTAAGAAATCAGGGGATTTATGACAACGCCGCAGCCAAGCGGGAGGAAGCACTCAAGCAGTTTGAGGAAACTCAAAAGCCTGAAATAAGGGCGGAAATCGAGCGTGCAAAGGCGCCGATTATGGATGCTCTTTACGAGGATTTGGATATGCTTAAGAAAGATGCTCAGAAAAAAGAGCTGGACGCAAAGCAGGCGGCTTATGAATTGGAGCGCAATTATGCGACATATCTCGGAAAGAAGAACATGGATCCCAACAAAATAGACGAGCTTATATCGATGATAAAAGAGGGCAAAGCCGCAAATATACTTGAGGCAATGGACATTAAGAAAGAGAAAGCGAATCTGTAAGTGTCAGTTTACGACAGACGCAGACAGCGTCAGATATATGAAAAACAAAGACAAATAGAAAAAAATGCCGAAAGACGCAGAAAGAGCAAGACGAAAATAGTTTTGACTGTTACTGTGATTGTTTTGATACTTGCGTGTGCGGCGTATTTTTGCACCACGCGATATGTTAAATATACGGGATATTCCGTAAGAGGCAAAATCGAAATGATGAATGCCGACGAAAACACAACGGTTTATGCCTACAAGGAAGGCTTCTTAAAATGTGCGGGCGACGGCCTGACATATTT
>CAVHKC010000027.1:1698-4477 GCA_963636455.1 Ruthenibacterium lactatiformans | reverse complement strand
TCAGCATGAGCCAGCCGATTTGTGCGTTATGCGGCGAATATATTGCCGTGGTCGACATGAAAGGCACGGAAGTCAGCCTTTTTGGCGCATCCGGATTTGTAAACAAATTCAGCCTCACAAGCGTGGCAACGGATATAGAAGTGTCGAAGTACGGCACGGTTGCGGTGCTTACAAGCGACGGCAATTCCAATTATGTGGAAATAAGGGACAAGGACGGGCAGGAGCTGATAAATGCCAAAACGGTTTTTGCCTCCAGCGGATATATCACGGATATCGCACTTTCCAAGGACGGAAACCGCATGGCGGCGGCATTTGTAAGCGTAGACGGAACGGATGTCAATTCCAAAGTCGTATTTTACGATTTCGCAGATGAAAGCGGCAAAGACAAAAATTTCATAACGGGAGAATTCGATCAATATACTTCATCGATTGTCACCACAGTGAAATATATGAGCGGAGATAAAGTTGCAGCAGTTGCGGACAATGCATTCACGATTTATTCGGCTTCCGGAACTCCTAAGATTGTTTATGAGGAGTCGGAGCTTACAAGAGAGGTTCAAACATTGATTTTGAACGAAAGATATATCGGCTTTATTTTCGAAGATGAAAATATTGAGAGTGCATATGGGATAAAAGTATACAATCTCAGCGGAAAGACAATGCTTGAGCAGGAATGCGATATTTCTTATGATTATGCGGACTTTGCCGGCGACAGTGTTGTGCTGTATTCGGATTACAACTGCGATATCATAAATTTTGCGGGCACTCACAAGTTTGCATATTCATTCAACAAAAAGATAGAAGCATTGAAATCCTCCGGAAGAACAAGCGAGTTTGCTTATCTTTCGGAAAATGAAACGGAAATCATCAGACTGAAATAGTCAAAAATGTTTGATGCGCCGCAGGCTTTGCGCAGGGCGGCAGGGATTTAAACACAGACGAAAATAAAAATGGCATCAGTATTAACGGTTATAGTCATTATTTTTCTTTTATATTTTTTAATCAGAGGTTTTAAGAACGGCTTTTTCAAGATTGTTCTTACGACAATGTCTCTGATTGTGACGATTGTTTTGGCGGCGGCACTTGTAACGCCTGTTTCAAAATATCTTCAGGAAAACACAAGCCTCGGGCAAAAATTTGAAACCAAGGTCGAAGCTTATTTGTTTGAAGAAAGCGCAGATGATAAGGACAGCACAGCAAATAAGTCCGCAAAAGAAGAAAACAGCAAAGACGCACAAAAAAGCGAAAGCAGTGAAGGCAACAGCGAAAAAACAAACGAAAGCGAAGCCAAAAACAAAACAGACGAAGAAGTAATAAACGGCACAAATCTCCCCAAGATTTTGAAAAATGCACTTATAAAAGGCAACAATGCGGCAGACTATGTCAAACTGGGAGTGTCTGACTTCAAAGAATATGCCGTTAAAAGCATTTCGAATGTATTGCTTAAGATTTTGGTATATATTGCCCTGGTAATAGTGATTTTTATTGTTATAAGAATTTTGCTTGCAGTGTCAAAGGTGCTTACCAAAATCCCCGTTATAAGGGGCGCAAACAGGTTTTTTGGAGCACTTCTCGGACTGTTTGAGGGGCTTTTGATACTTTGGCTTATAGGATTTGTCATATCGCTTATTTCAAATACGGGGTTTGGCACATCGGTTGTGGGAATCATTCACAAAAACGCCTTTTTGACAATTCTTTATGACAACAACTGCCTTTTGAAAATTGTAAAAACGATAATTACATTTTTTTAGAAACATAAATTGAGGAAAACAAACGGCAATAATACATGAACTGCGAATTTAATCGGCGGGATATCAAACATATTGCAGGCAGGCTTTACAGGAAAGGAAGACTGATATGAAAAAAGAAGAATTTGCCAAGTTTATAAAAGACAACAAAGTCACAATTCTTGACGGCGCAACGGGAACGATGCTTGCAAAGCACGGAATGCCGCTTTCGGCATCGGAAAGCCTTTGGGTTTTTGAGCACCCCGAAATAACAAAAGAAATAAAGAAAGCATATCTCGATGCGGGTTCGCAGATCATATATACGCCGACTTTCAGTGCAAACAGAGAAAAACTCAAACAATTCGGGCTCGAAAAAGACATTGAAAAGCTTAATAAGGCAGCTGTCGAAATAACAAAGGAGGCAGTTTCGGGAAAGGCTCTGATCGCAGGCGATATCGGAATGTCGGGCGTTATGCTTGAGCCCTACGGGGACTATGAATATGACGACCTTGTTGAAGTCTATAAAGAACAGATGGAAATACTCAAAAATGCGGGCTGTGATTTGTTTGTCATAGAAACAATGATGAACATTGAAGAAACAGAAGCCGCGCTTGAAGCCTGTGCGGCGATCTGCGATTTGCCTGTGATGGTGACGATGACATTTGAAGGAAACGGAAGAACCCTGTACGGAACAACGCCCGAGGATGCGGCAAAAGCGCTTTTTGAAAAAGGTGCGGATGCAATCGGAGCAAACTGTTCGACAGGACCCGACAAAATGGTCGGCGTGATTGAAAAGCTTGCCGCAGTTTGCGAGGTTCCTGTTATTGCAAAGCCGAATGCGGGACTTCCCGTGCCGCTTGCAGACGGAAGCGTAAGATATGATGTGAAACCGGAAGAATTTGCTTGCGAAATGAAAAAAATTGCAGATGCGGGTGCTGCGATTGTGGGCGGCTGCTGCGGAACAACGCCCGAATATATAAAAACTTTGGTTTCAGCTGTAAGATAAAAACCTGATGAAACAAGCTTATTAAAAAGAACTGATCGGATGAAAC
>CAVHKC010000027.1:0-1688 GCA_963636455.1 Ruthenibacterium lactatiformans | reverse complement strand
GCAGTATTACAGACAATAAAGCAAAACCCGGTATGTAAAAAACAAAATCAATAATATGTTGTGCGGATGGAGTGAAAAGAGTTAAAAAATTGAGATTTTAGGAGGATGGATATGTTGTACAACAAGTTTCAGGATATCGAGCTTTCGGCACTGGGAATGGGAACCATGCGTCTCCCCGTAACCGATGGCAATGATGGTGATATTGATTTCAAAAAGACAGAAGAGATGATTGCTTACTGCCTTGAAAAAGGCATCAATTATTTTGATACCGCTTGGGGATATCACAGCGGAAATTCGGAGAAAGTTGTCGGAGAAATCCTTGAAAAACACCCCCGTGACAGCTTTTATATCGCAACAAAGTTCCCCGGATATGATATAAGCAAATTCGGGCATCATGAAGAAATTTTCAAAAAGCAGCTTGAAAAACTGCGCACGGATCATGTGGATTTTTATCTTTTTCACAATATATGCGAGCTCAATATAGAAAAGTACCTTGACCCGAAACTTTCGCCGAAAGAATATTTCAAGGCTCAAAAGGCGGCAGGAAAAATCGGACATTTGGGATTTTCCACGCACGGAACATATGAAACAACGATCCGGTTTCTGGATGCATATGAAGAGTGTATAGAATTTTGCCAGATACAGCTTAACTGGCTGGATTGGGATTTTCAGAATGCGAAAAAGCTGGTTGAAGAATTGAACAGGAGAAATATCCCCATTTGGGTTATGGAACCCGTGCGGGGCGGAAAGCTTGCCACATTAAATGAAGAAAACACGGCGAAGCTTAGGGCAATGCGCCCCGATGAAAGCACAGCCGGATGGGCATTCAGATTTCTCCAGTCGGTTCCCGGCGTAACGATGGTTCTTTCCGGAATGTCCGATATGGAACAGCTTAAGGAAAACATAAAAACCTTTGAAACATCAAAGCCCACGACGGAAGAAGAAAAAAACACCTTGTTTGAAATTGCAAAGAGCATGACCTCGAAGGATACGCTTCCGTGCACAGGCTGCAAATACTGCCTAAGCTACTGCCCTAAGCATTTGAATATTCCTGGCTTTATAAGCGTTTATAATGAGGAAATGGTTTCGGGATATACATTTACGGCACCCATGTTTGTAAATTCGTTTCCGTTTGAAAGACAGCCTGCAAACTGTTCGCACTGCCAGACATGCGAGGCAGTCTGTCCGCAGCATCTGAAGATTTCCAAGATGATGATAAAGTTAAACGACAGAGTGCGTAACAACCCGAATTTCAAATAAGCAAGGCTTATTTAAAAAATGAAATAGCCTTTTTTGCCTTTTTTGGGTAAGATATAAAAGTTATAGGTTGATCCCGAAAGAAATTAGTGAGGTGAATAGCGTATGAGCAGACTTGAAGTAAAAACTGCAAGTAAAGCACAAACGGTAGTTGAAGACTTCTACAGAAGTCTTGAAAGGCGTATTCAGGCAAGCCCTCCGGGCTTGTGCCCTGTCGACATGGCACTGAATTTTCTTATCTACTGCCACGGCCAAAGCTGCGGAAAGTGTGTCCCGTGCAGAATAGGACTTAGGCAGCTTAGGAATATGCTGATGGAAGTTCTCGAAGGTGAACCGAACCTAAGAATTCTTGACAGAATCGAGTATACGGCAAAGGTTATAGCAGATACCGCAGACTGTGCAATCGGAATAGAGGCGGCGCAGATGGTGCT
>CAVHKC010000026.1:0-10527 GCA_963636455.1 Ruthenibacterium lactatiformans | reverse complement strand
TTTCAAGAATTTAAAGGTTCGATTCCTTTAAAGGACGTATGGCAAAACGACTCGAATTATTTGTCCCAAGCTGCTGGATACTAAAAAGGACTGCCGCTTAGTGCGACAGCCCCTTTAAATTTGTTTTATTAATGTGCTAATCTACTTCTTCATATTCGCAGACTTCTGGCGATACGGGGCCTTCAAGCGAAAGCTTTCCGTCCGAGCCGCAGTCGGGACACATCCCGAATTCGCTTCCGAATTCCGCAATCAAGTCGACGGCATATCTGTATTTCTTGCCGCATTTATTGCAGACATAGCACATATACTGAGCGCCCCAAGTCATCTTTGGTTCTGCCTCCTATTGTGCTTATTTGTTGTAAGGAGCAAGGCTCAAAATCTGACGAGCTTCATCAGGTGTAGCAACTTCCTTACCGAAGAGCTTAACAGCATCAACTGCTCTTTGAACAAGCTGCATGTTTGATTCTGCAAGAACGCCCTTTGAGAAGAGAACGTTGTCTTCCATGCCGACACGGATATGTCCGCCGAGTGCTACTGCACCGTAGAGCATTTCCATTGCTGAATGGCCAACACCGAAGCATGACCATGTGAAGTTGTCTTTTCCAACCAATTCTTCAGCTGTTTCCTTCATGAATACAAGGTTCTTCATTGTTCCTGCAATTCCGTTTGCACAGCCCATGCAGAACTGGAAGTGTACAGGTGTCTTAAGAACGCCCTTCTTGATGTAGTATGCAGCATTGCCGATCATACCGGGATCGAATGCTTCGATTTCAGGCTTAACACCCAATTCCTGGAAAAGCAGACCGCAGTCTGTGAGGAACTTAGGGCTGTTGATGAAAAGTCCGCTGTTAAGCCAGTTCATTGAACCGCAGTCATATGAAGCCATTTCGGGCTTTAATTCCTTAACATGAGCAACACGAATTTCATCATCTGCAAGGATGTCGCCCGATGTTGTGAGGTTGAGGATGATATCGCAGTCCTTGTGTGCCTTGATAAGTTCAACAGTCTTCTTGAATCTTACGGGATCCATCTTTCCGTTGCCTTCTTCGTCTCTCATATGAAGATGAGCAACAGCTGCGCCGACTTTCCAGCACTGATATACCTCTTCGGCGATTTCTTCCGGATCCATGGGAACATTCGGATTATCTTTCTTCTTGGGCCATGCTCCTGTGGGAGCAACAGTGATAATTGTTTTGTTTTTTAATGCTTTTGCATCTGCCATTTTTAATTTCCTCCATAAATACTTAATAAAAATTTAAGCTTAAATTCAAAATCTCCATCAGATTTTGTCCACTCGTAAATATAGCACTTTTTTATTCTGATTTCAACAACTTCAAACCTAATATATGTGATTTTTATACTTACAAAACCTTTCAAATTTAATGAAATATGCGTGGCGACACATATGGACAATCCCCATGCGGCACCACGCATAAAAAACATTTGATTTTAAAGCATATGAACAAACAATCCGCTTTGAAGTTTCGGTTCAAACCATGTGGATTTTGGCGGCATGAGCCTTCCTTCATCCGTGACCTTAATCAATTCATCTATTGAGGTCGGATAAAGTGCAAAAGCCAGGCGCATATCCTCGCTGCAGCGCTTTTCAAGTTCCTTAAGCCCCTTGATTCCGCCGACAAAATCAATCCTTTCATCTGTTCTCGGATCTTCTATGCCCAAAACGGGATTCAGGATATTGTCCTGAAGAATCGAAACATCAAGCCCGGAAACGGCATCACATGACCTGAATTCCTCTCTTGTTTCAAGCTTATACCAATGCCCGTCAAGGTACATATTCATTTCGTATTTTTCTTTCGGCCCGTAGCTTCCTTTGCTTACATCAACGGTATCCGAATATCCGTCATCAAGCCTTGTTACCTCAAAAATCGAATTGACCGCCATGAGAAAATCTTCCGTACTCAAGCCGTTAAGGTCTTTCACAACCCTGTTGTAAGGCATAATACAAAGCTGGCTGTCAGGGAATGCAACGCCCAAAATGTAGTTGAATTCTTCTTTTCCGTCATATCCCGGATATTCTTTTCTTCTTTCTTGGGCAACTTTTGCAGCCGATGCACACCTGTGGTGACCGTCTGCAATATAAACCGAATCGATTTTTGCAAAAGCCTTTGTTATGTTTTCAACCGTTTCGGGGTTGTCCACCCTCCAGATACGCTGCCTTACGCCGTCCTTTGCGACAAAATCGAAAAGCGGATCTTCTAGCATTACGGCGGCAGTTATTTCGTTAATGTTTTTTCGTTCTTTGTATGCCAAAAAAACAGGTCCTGTCTGTGCATTGCAGACATCAATGTGGCGGGTTCTGTCTTCTTCCTTGTCTTTTCTTGTGTTTTCGTGCTTTTTTATCACATTGTTCAAATAGTCATCAGCCGAAAAACAAGCCGCAATGCCCGTCTGCGAGCGTTCGTTTATGCTCAGATTATATACATAATAACAGCTCTTTTTTTCCTGAACCAAAATCCCTTTGAGAATTTCGCCCTCAAGAAGATTTTTTGCTTTTTTGTATACATCATCCGAATAAATATCCGCACCTTCTGCAAAAGCTGTTTCCGGCCTTGAAATCTTAAGGAATGTATGAGGGTTTTCCTTTACAATCCTTCTTGCTTCCTTTTCCGAAAAGACATCATAAGGCAGGCTTGCAACTTCCGAAACATATTCTGTTTTCGGCCTCACGGCCCTGAACGGTTTTATATCAGCCATTTATTTTTCTTACCCTAAGCACGCCTTCAATATTTTGAAGTTCATCAACCAACGAATCCTTTGCTTCTTCAACATCAAAAATCGAGTATGAATAATCTCCTCTTGTGCCCGAAGCCGAATCTGCGATTTTTGTCTGTTTATTTATTGATTCTGCAAGCATGTCTTTTGTCACGCTTGCTTTATGAAGAGCCGTGATCCTTGCTTTTTGGCTCTTTTCCAAAGAAACTGCGGGATAATTTACGGAATTTTTGATATTGCCGTTTTCAAGGAAGTCCACAAGCTCCTGCACTGCCATCACGGCACAGTTGTCTTCGGACTCTTCTGTCGAAGCTCCAAGGTGAGGAATGATAATAGCATTCTTCATTGCGCAGTCACCTTCTGTCGGGAAATCGCAGACATATTTTCTGACTTTTCCTTCTTCAAGTGCCTTTGCCAATTCGGGTTCGTTTACCAGCAAATCCCTTGCGGCATTCACAATCACAACGCCGTCCTTCATCTTTGCAATCAGTTCTTTATTTATCATTCCTTTTGTGGAATCACGCGCCGGCACATGAAGCGTTAAAAAATCGGCATCTTTTATCACAGAATCAAGTGTGTCAACAATTTCGACCTCGTCTGCAAGAGATTTTTTTGCAGACTCACTTAAAAAGGCATCATATCCTTTTACGCTCATACCGAGTGCGCAGCATGCATTTGCAACCTTTGCGCCGATTGCGCCAAGCCCGATAACAGCAATTGTCTTTCCTGCAATTTCATTTCCGACAAAAGCCTTCTTGCCTTTTTCGGTCGCTGCGGCTATGTCCGGATTTTGGCCTTGTGCCTTCACCCATTCAACGCCGCCCATGATATCTCTTATGCTTGCAATAAGCGCAAATATCACAAGTTCTTTGACGCCGTTTGCATTTGCTCCCGGTGTGTTAAAAACAACAATTCCTTCTTCGGCACATCTGTCAAGCGGAATATTGTTCACTCCCGCACCTGCTCTTGCAATTGCCAAAAGTTCTTTGTCAAATTCCATTTCATGCATTTTCGCACTTCTTACGAGAATGCAGTCTGCCGCCTCGTTTTCCGCTGCCTCTTTGTAGTCTTTCGAAAAGTTGGCAAGGCCTACTTTCGCAATATTGTTAAGACATTTATATTTGTACATTTCTACCTCTTTTTCTTTGTGATTTTTTTTTGCCTTTTAAATATATGCCGGCTGCATAAAGCAGCCGGGCACAGTTTTTCTTATTTTGAATTTTCTTTTTCGAACTTATCCATGAACTGAACAAGCTTTTCAACGCCTTCATAAGGCATTGCATTATATATGGAGGCTCTCATGCCGCCAACCGTTCTGTGGCCTTTAAGCGAAACAAGGCCCTCTTTCTTTGCCTCATCGACAAATTTTGCATCAAGCTCATCCGAGCCCGTAATGAAAGGAACATTCATGAGCGAACGGCTTCCCTTTTCTACCGTACCTTTGAAAAGCTTGCTTTGGTCAAGATAATCATAAAGAATCTTAGCCTTCTTTTCGTTCTTTTCTTTCATGACATCAAGGCCGCCCTGTGCCTTAAGCCATTTGAACACTTTTCCGCAGATATAAATTCCGTATGCCGGCGGTGTGTTGTAAAGCGAGCCGTTGTCTGCCTGAGTCTTGTATTTAAGCATTGTGGGAGTCCCCGGAAGAACATCATCCGTGATAAGATCCTTGCGGATAATAACGACAACAACGCCTGCGGGACCGATGTTCTTTTGCGCACCTGCAAAGATAAGCCCGTATTTGTTCACATCGCAAGGCTCCGAAAGAAACATCGAGCTTTGGTCTGCAACAAGCACCTTGCCTTTTGTGTTGGGAAGGACGGGATATTTTGTTCCGTAGATTGTATTATTTTCGCAAATATATACATAATCTGCATTTTCGCTTATATCAAGGTCTGAACAGTCGGGAATATAGGAGAATGTTTTGTCCTCGGAGCTTGCGATTTTGTTTGCTGTTCCGAAAATTTTTGCTTCCGTGAAGGCTTTCTTTGCCCACTGGCCTGTGACGATATAATCTGCCACCTTGTTCTTCATCAAATTCATTGGAACCGCCGCAAACTGCTGTGACGCACCGCCTTGTACGAACAAAACTTCGTAATTTTCGGGGATATTCATCACATCGATAAGGTCTTGTCTTGCATCCTCGATTATCTTTGCAAAAGTCGCACTTCTGTGTGACATTTCCATAACGCTCATTCCCGAGCCTTTATAATCGAGCATTTCATCTGCTGCTTCTTTGAGCACTTCTTCGGGCAACACTGCAGGTCCTGCAGCAAAGTTATACACTCTTGCCATCTTTTCTTCCTCCCTGTTCTTTGGTATTTTTTAATTATGCATGCCTGCTTTTTCTGCATTTTTCAATTCTCAGCCTTGAGTACTTGGCTCAAATACTGAATATTATGCATAAAAGCAGTCTGTCGAGTTAAAATTATAATTGGCTTATTTTATAACAATGACCCATCAATTTCAATAAGATTATAGGTCGTTTTAAATGCATTTTTTATGCATGTTTTACGGATGAACACCATCTTAAAAAATTTATTCAGCCAAAATATATTGCCTGTTAAGCGGCATTAAATAAATATTCGGGTGAATATATTGCATATAATAACGATACGGGCGGAACTTCCGTTCCGCCCGTCTTGTTCGAAATTAAGCCTGAGGCTTATGCCTCGGCAAAGCTTTTATTTTTCAGCTTCATCCTTTTCTTCAGCCACTTCGATATCTTCGGTTTTTTCAAGCTCTTCTGCTGCCTTGTCCTCTTCTGCAGCTGTTTCTTCCTTTGCTGCTCTGTCGAAGAATTTCTTTCTTGACTGAGGCTGCTGGCTTGCCGCAGGTGCGCTTGCCGCATTTGCTTTCTCAACCTGAGATATTGCCTGCTTTGACATCGGTATTCGGCAGTTCTTGTTGTTTCCGAATTCAACGATAACGGTATCCTGAGTAACCGAAACAACCGTTCCGTAGAATCCGCTTGTCGTAAGAACGCTGTCGCCTGGCTCTATCTGGCTCATGGTGTCTTGCTGCTTCTGCTTCTGCTTTCTTTGAGGCCTTACCATGATAAAGTAGATGAAAGCGATGAAAACAACAACGTAGATTACGATTACCCACCATTTGGTTCCCGTACCTTCCGATGTTCCTCCAGAGCTGCTTACGCCTGAGCCCATGCAGGACGAAAGTAAGTAATTAAAATATGCCATTATATTTTCCTCCATTAACGGCCAAATCACTGCCGTTCACTATAAAACCCGTTCAGCTTGCTTTTCTTGAACTCTTTAAAATTTCCGGCAAGAATTGCCAAGCGAGCTTCGCGTGCTATTGTATTATAAAAATATAAATTATATAAGCCCTTGAATAGTCCCTGCACGCAGGGCATCCGCAGCCTTCTTCGATCGGGCGGTCATCGGTTTCGTAAACTGCATTGAAAAGATTGAGTTTCCCCGAATTTGTATACACATGTCCGTGTCTTCCGTTTCTTGAAGGATAAACGCAGTCAAAAAAGTCAACGCCCCTTTCAATGCCTTCAAGAATGTTTTCGGGCGTTCCGACACCCATAAGATAAACCGGCTTGTTTTTCGGAAGATGCGGGACAGTAACATCAAGCACATGATACATTTCTTCATGGCTTTCGCCGACCGCAAGCCCTCCTATCGCATATCCGTCAAGGTCCATTTCCGCAATTTCTTCGGCATGCGCAATTCTTATGTCATCGAAACACGCTCCCTGGTTTATGCCAAAAAGCAGCTGCTCTTTGTTTATTGTATCGTCAAGTCCGTTAAGCCTTTTCATTTCTGCCGAACACCGCTTAAGCCACCTTGCCGTTCTTGCGACACTTTCTTCGACATATTTTCTTTCAGCCTTGCTCGAAGGGCACTCATCAAATGCCATTGCAATCGTGGAGGCAAGATTTGACTGAATCTGCATGCTCTCTTCGGGCCCCATAAAAATTTTTCTTCCGTCAATATGAGAATTGAAAAAGACTCCTTCTTCTTTGATTTTCCGAAGTGCGGCAAGCGAAAAAACCTGAAATCCGCCGGAATCCGTAAGAATCGGCCTGTCCCAGTTCATGAATTTGTGAAGTCCGCCAAGCTGCTTGATGATTTTATCGCCCGGCCTTACATGCAGATGATATGTGTTTGAAAGCTCAACCTGAGTTCCTATTTCTCTGAGGTCTGCGGTTGAAACCGCACCTTTGATTGCAGCCTGCGTTCCCACATTCATAAAAACCGGTGTTTCAATTGTTCCGTGCACGGTTTTGAATGTTGCTGCTTTTGCATTTCCGTCTGTTTTGTCTATGGTATATTCTGCCATGATTCCTTTTGCTTTCCTGCCTTCTTGTGTCTCTTGTTTTTGCTTGCTTTTTTTTGCGGCTTTGGCTTATCCTCTTTTAGTCGTGTTTATCGGACATCCATTGTCTGCGAAATGTCCGGCAGCTTTTTTAGAGTATATTGTTCTAAAATACAATATGTAACCTTTTTTCTTTTATACTCGCCGTTAAAGTCTTTTGGCTTTTAAGGGATGTCGCAAAGGAAGGAACACCTTCGCTTTGTGCGGACATTTCAGAATTTGACAGCGAGGTTATATGGATCGGAATTTGATCTGTAAAAAATATTATGAACGCCTGCGCGAGGTGCGTGAGGAACATTGTTTGAGTCAGCAGTCGATAGCTGACATTCTTTGCGTTGTCCAAAAAACTTATTCGGATTATGAATCCGGACGGCTAAGGCTTCCAATAGACAGCCTTATTATCCTTGCCGAATATTACAATGTTTCGCTCGACTATCTTTGCGGCGTAAGCAAAATCAAACGGCCGTTCCCGAAAGAATGAGCCTTAAGCTTATCTGTTTACCGCCGCACTTTCATAAAAAAGCGGAAGACAGATATAGTTGTTTTCGTTGCAGTATTCAATATATTTCGGCAGATTTGCCCTTGTTATCGGGCTGTAATCGTGAAGCAGAATCACTTCGATTCCGTCACCCATTGTTTTTTCAAAATTCGACATCGCATTTTTTTCGTTCAAAGTTCCGTCACCGTCGCCGTTTGCGGCAGTCCAGTCAACCCATGCATATCCTTTTTTGGAAAGTGCCTCTGAAATTCCGGACTTTAAATTCCCTGCAGTTGCGGAACCTCCCGGAAAGCGCACAATCTGTGCCGTATATCCGTCTGCCTTTTCTTTTATGACTTCTTCTTGCTTTTCAACCATATCCATAAAATTGTCTACGGAGTTATAAAGCCCTGCTCTGAGGCCGTGGTTGAAGGTGTGGTTTGCAATCGTATGACCTGCCTTGACATATTCCATATACAAGGGTGCCGTAGGCTCACTCTCGTTGTCATAGCATGTTTCTCCGTTTACACTTGTGGTGAAGAATGTTGCCTTTATATCATACTGTTTTAAGATATCAAGCACTTCATATGTTCCGTAATACGGCCCGTCGTCAAAGGTGAAATATGCGATTTTGTAATCCGTTTCCTTATTCAGGATTTTCTGCTCAAGCTGTGCGGCCAATTCAAATACTTCCGCTTTGGTTTTTTCGGTAGCTTTTTGAATATCGCTTACACTTGCATACTTTTCTTTAAGTTCGGCATTTTTTTCGGACAGCTTTTCATACTCTTCTTCACTTTCCTTTACTTCTTCTTCAAATGAGGAAAGCTTAAGCCTTTCATCATTTGCTTTTTTGTAATAATAACCCGTCACGCCTGCCGCACAAAGCACCAAAACGAGCAGAATGCATATAGCTACTGCAGGGCCTTTTGAAGTTTTTCCTTTGTTCTTTCCCATGATTCCTGTAATTCAATCGCTTCTTTGTTGTTTTCTTTTTCGGATTCTATATTTTCCGAAAGAGTTTCATTTTCTTCTTTGAGTTTCTGTATATTTTCGGCAGTCTCGGTTTTCGACTTTTCAAGGTCCGAAACCTCTGTCTTGGCTTTTTGAAAGTCCTGGTACATGTAATAACCTGCTCCTGCGCCGATTACCAAAAGGCATACCAGA
Organism: Ruthenibacterium lactatiformans; assembly: GCA_963636455.1. Classification (GTDB taxonomy): domain Bacteria; phylum Bacillota; class Clostridia; order Lachnospirales; family Lachnospiraceae; genus RGIG5612. The sequence continues at coordinate 1,808 of CAVHKC010000026.1, read as the reverse complement.
AATACTATTAAAATTATTTTAATTGCTTTTTTCATAATTGTTATTACGCTTCTTAAGCGTCTTGTTATTTCAATTCGTCCTCTGCTTCCTGCCTTTTTATTACAATTCCCAATTCCTCAAGCTGTTTTTCGTCAACTTCGCCCGGGGCTTCAGTCATCAGGCAGCTTGCATCCTTAACCTTCGGGAAGGCAATGACATCCCTTATGCTTTCGGCGCCTGTCATCAGCATCATAAGGCGATCAAATCCGTATGCCAATCCTGCGTGAGGAGGCACTCCGTATTTGAATGCATCAAGCAAGAATCCGAAACGCTCATAAGCTTCTTCTTTTGTAAATCCCAAAACTTCAAACATCTTTTCTTGTATTTCGGGATTGTATATTCTTTCCGACCCGCCGCCAAGCTCAATTCCGTTAAGCACTATGTCATATGCCGCTGCCCTTGCTTTTTGAGGTTCGTTGTCAAGATATCTCAAATCCTCTTCCAAAGGCATTGTGAAAGGATGGTGCATTGCAACCAAACGCCCCTGCTCTTCGGAATATTCAAGAAGCGGAAATTCCGTCACCCAAAGGAAGTTGAATTTGCTTTCATCGATAAGCCCCATCTGCCTTCCGAGTTCAAGCCTTAATGCTCCCAATGCAGTGAAAACCTGCTTATCTTTATCAGCTGCAAAAAACATCATATCTCCGGGCTTTGCATTCATTTCCTTGCAAATCTCGGAAAGCTCTTCTTCTGTCATGAACTTTGCAAAGGATGATTTGTATGTTCCGTCCTGATTGATCCCAAGATATGCAAGCCCTTTTGCTCCGTATGTTTTTACATATTCAACAAGCGAATCTATCTTCTTTCTGGGCATTTCTGCCTGCCCTTTGGCATTGATTCCTCTGACGCTTCCGCCTGCGGCTGCTGCATTTGCAAATACTCCGAAACCACAGTTTCTTACGCACTCGGTAATGTCCGTAAGCTCAAGGCCGAAGCGGGTGTCCGGCTTGTCCGAGCCGAACCGCTCCATTGCTTCCTGCCAAGTCATACGAGGGATCGGAAGCGGCACGTCCACATCCAAAATTTCCTTGAAAACATGGGCGATCAGCCTTTCGTTTGTTTCCATTACAATGTCTGCGCCCGCAAAGGAAAATTCCATGTCTATCTGCGTGAATTCCGGCTGACGGTCAGCTCTTAAGTCCTCATCTCTGAAGCACTTTACAATTTGATAATACCTGTCATATCCGGCGCACATCAAAAGCTGCTTATAAATCTGCGGCGACTGCGGGAGTGCATAGAAGCTTCCCTGATGAATTCTGCTCGGAACCAGATAATCCCTTGCACCTTCCGGCGTGCTTTTGCAAAGCATGGGCGTTTCGATGTCTATGAAGCCCTCGGCATTCATGAAGTTTCTTATACTCTGAGCCGTTTTGCTTCTGAGCATTATCTTCTTTTGAAGGTCCGGTCTTCTTAAGTCAAGATATCTGTATTTGAGCCTTAACTCGTCCTTTGTCTGCGAATCTTCTTCGATATGGAAGGGCGGTGTTTCTGCCTCGCTTAATATCTTGAGTTCAAGCACTTTTATTTCGATATCACCGGTTTTTAAGCTGTCGTTAAATTCGCCGTCTCTTTGCTGAACGAGCCCGTGAACTGCTATAACAAACTCGTTTCTTAAAGTCTGTGCCTTTTCAAAGCCTTCCGTTCCGATATTTGTTTCGTCAAAGAGAAGCTGAATGAGCCCGGTTCTGTCTCTTAAGTCAACGAAAATGAGGCTTCCCAGGTTTCTTCTTTTGTTGACCCAGCCCATTAATGTGACTGATTCTCCTATC
>CAVHKC010000025.1:0-10537 GCA_963636455.1 Ruthenibacterium lactatiformans | reverse complement strand
TAAATAACGATAGCCTTCAAGGCTCGTTTTTCAGCCAGGAAGAGCTTAAGGCATCGGCAAGAGAATACGGGTCGGAAGGCAGCTTGGGCACAGAAAAATCAAAGGAAGCAAGAAGTTTGAAAAAATCCGTTCCTTTGAGGAATGCAGGCACTGACAATAGCCACAAAAGCAAAGGGCCTGCTGCAAGGCGTGCTTATAGGACCGCAAGCGGGGCGGTATATATTCGTCAGGAAGATATTCCAAAAGCCGCAAACGAGCTTACGAGGCGTGCCGTAATCAGCGATATGCCGAAGGTTAGGAAGCGTGCGGCAAAGCTTGAGCGGATGAATCCCGATGAAAGCCTTGAAGCGGCAACCGACAAAACAGTATCTGTTCTTTCAGATGATCCTGCATTTGAAGAAATTTATAAGCAGGAGGCTTTGCCGGAAGACTACACTTCATCCGCAAAGGAGCAGCCTTCACATGCGGCAGGTTTTCAGCGGCATGATAAAGACAATATCAAAAACAGAGATATCGAAATGTACGACACGGAAGGCTATAAGAAGGACAAGAAGAAAAATGGCAGAAAGAAGCCGGCAAAGCAAGCCGGTCCAGTGGAAAAAATCATCAGATTGGGAGTTCTTGTTCTTGTCATAGTGCTTTGCATAATCGCATTTACAACGGCAAAAAAGGTCTGCAACGACCAGCCTTTAAACTCGTCTGACACGACAAAGGTTCAAATCACGATAACCTCCGATTCAACGGACGCTTCGGTAGGCGAGTTCCTTGTGAAGAACAAAGTAGTCGAAAGCAAATTTGTCTACAAGATGAGGGCGATTCTTTTCGAGGCAAATTACAAAGAAGGGACATATGAAGTGAGTCCCTCGTATACAACCGAAAAAATCATAAACATTCTTTCGGGGTATTCAACAAATAACTGACGGCAAATTTAAGGCGGGCGAAGCAAACGCCCGCTTTGTTGATTTTTCGGAGCAATATGATAGCAGACGACAGACTGACAACTTATATCCACTCGCTTGAAAGCGACAATTCTCCTTTTCTTGAAGAATTAAGAGAATATGCGAAAGAAAATGATGTTCCGATAATAAGGCGTGAAACGGAAAGCTTCATAAGGGTTCTTTTGAATATCAAAAAGCCGAAAAAGATTTTGGAAATCGGAACTGCAATCGGATATTCTGCTATTTTTATGGCAGGATGTGCGGAAAGTGAAATCGTGACAATAGAAAATTACGAAAAAAGAATATTGCAGGCCGAAAAAAACATAAAAAAGGCGGATATGCAGGAAAGAATCAGACTGCTTAAAGGAGATGCCTGCGAAATTATAAAAACGCTTGAGGGAAGTTTTGATATGATTTTTTTGGATGCCGCAAAGGCACAATATATCGAAATGCTTCCGCATTTGCAAAGGCTTCTTGCGCCAAATGGGATTTTGCTTGCAGACAATGTTTTGCAGGACGGAAATCTTGTGCAGTCAAGGTTCATAACCGAAAGAAGACAAAGGACAATTCACGAACGAATGAGAGAATTCCTGTGGGAAATAAAGCACAATGAAATGCTTGAAACAAGTGTTATGACGGTTGGTGACGGGTTGAGCCTGAGCGTGAAAAAGTCATAGGAAGAGCCTTTTTGCCGTCGATAAGTTCTCGATCTAAAAGCGAGTAAACAGCGAATTTGAAATTTGTAAACAGATATAGCAAAGAAAGTGCGAAATAAGTGAAAAAACCAGAATTATTGCTTCCTGCGGGAAGCCTGCCGGTGCTTAAAACGGCTGTAATATACGGTGCGGATGCAGTCTACATAGGAGGGGAAGCCTTTTCTTTAAGAAGCGGTGCGAAGAATTTTTCATTGTCCGAGATGAATGAAGGCATTGCTTTTGCGCATGATAATGGCTGCAAGGTTTATGTTACGGCAAATATTTTTGCACATAACAAAGACCTCGAAGAAGCAAAAAAATATTTTGAAGAGCTTAAGGCTTTAAAACCGGATGCATTGATTATTTCCGATCCCGGGATTTTTTCGCTTGCAAAAAAAATCGTTCCCGAAATTGAAATTCACATCAGCACGCAGGCAAACAACACAAATTACGAAATATTTAATTTCTGGCATGAGCTCGGAGCAAAGCGTGTTGTGAGCGCAAGAGAACTTTCTCTTGAAGAAACGGCACAGATAAAGAAAAATATTCCTAAAGATATGGAAATAGAAAGCTTCGTTCACGGAGCAATGTGCATTTCGTATTCCGGAAGGTGCCTTCTGAGCGCATATATGACGGGAAAAAGCGGAAATTCGGGTGAATGCACTCACCCGTGCCGCTGGAAATACTCGCTTGAAGAAGAAAAACGGCCGGGCGAATATATGCCTGTTTATGAAAACGATAGAGGAACATATATTTTCAATTCCAAGGATTTGTGCATGATAAAGCATATTCCGGAGATGATTGAAGCGGGTATTGACAGCTTCAAGGTTGAAGGACGCATGAAAAGTGCGCTTTATGTGGCTTCAATCGGCAGAACCTACAGGGAAGCTATTGACGATTATTTCAAAGACCCCTCGCTTTACGAAAGCAAATTGAGCCACTACTGCGAGGAAATTTCGAAGTGCACCTACAGGGAGTTCACAACAGGCTTTTTCTTCGGAAAGCCAAATGAAGAAGCGCAGATATATGATGCAAACACTTATGTGAAAGAGTGGGTGTTCTTGGGTCAGGCAGGAACTGACCAAAAAGAAAAAGACGGCAAGGTTTATTACGGCCTTGAACAAAAAAATAAATTCTGCACAGGCGATACAGTCGAAATCATGAAGCCCGACGGAAGAAACATAAGCGTTGCCGTAAAGGATATGCTTGATGAAAATTTGCAGAAGATCGAAAGCTGTCCGCATCCGAAACAGCATTTTTATGTTGATTTGGGAGTGGAGCTTGAAGAATTTGATATTCTAAGAAAAAGTGTATAAATTGACATCTGCGGCTTAAAACAGGGAAGCTTTCGCTAAGGAAGGACTTGAAAAATGGCTGAATTTAAAACATTGCAGAAACTGTTGAAAAAAACATTTTGCGGAGAGGCATATTAATAAATGGGAAGAAGGATATGGCGGATTTTATATCCGGTACTGACTCATATTGCAATCTATGTGCTTGTGCTTTTCGGGGCGGCTGTGGTTATTTCCACAATCAATCCGCAGACGAGCATGAACGACGCACTCACAAAATATGCGGCGCTCGTAACGCTTATTGCACTTGTTATTACAATACCGATTGAATTTTTATATTACAGGCGTGATTATGTGCTGCATACTTCTTATATTTTCAAGAACCCCCAATATCTCATCGCGGCAATTGTCACAGGGGTGCTTGTTTCACATGGCCTGAGCATACTTATTTCCCTTATCAATGCAAACGGTGCTCTCGGAACTTATACGCAGGTGGAGCAGGTCATATATTCGTCTGACATGCCTCTTGTGATTTTAAGAGCCGTAATACTTGCACCTCTTTGCGAGGAGCTGATTTTCAGGGGGCTTACTTTCAAGCGAATGAGAGAAGATGCGAACTTTTTGGCAAGCGCGGTGATAAGCTCGGCGATATTTGCGCTTTATCATATGAATGTTCCGCAGGGAATATTTGCATTTTTGTTCGGAATGCTTTTGTGCCTGCTTTATGATATGTTCGGAAATTTGTGGGTTCCGATAATCGTACATGCATCGGCAAATATTCTTTCAATCATACTGACATATACCAAAGCAGGTTATCCGGCTTTGTGGATTTATATTGCCGTGATGATTGTAAGCCTTGCACTGGCATTTGCAATATATTATTTTGTATTGAAAAAAGGCGCAAAAGCCGCAGCGGCGGAGCTTAAAGAAATGCAAAATAAAGTCGATGCAATCAAAAAAGGCATTATGTAAAAGAAAAATATATTGCGGCTTTCTAAAACCGTGCTTAAATGAAAAAGTTTGTATAATCAAATGCGGTGTGCTATAATTCTTTTCGTTGAAAGGCACAAGAGTGCCTTATGAATCGGGAAAACCCGAAATTAATATCTTTTATAGGAGGAGATTGTTATGTTGTACAAAGTTACAAAAGCAGAAGAAGCATTCCAGTATTTTCCGCCCGGACATTTCGACGTAAGATGCACAAGACTTCACACAGCTGAGGATTTAGAGGATGGCAGACTTACTGTCGGCTTGTCACATTTCTTGCCTGAAGGCGGCGCTGAAATGGCTACTGCAACCTGTGAGATGATGTATTACATCCAGGCCGGACAGATGACTGTTACAACCGACAATGACGGAAAAGAGCATGTTCTTAATGCAGGTGATTCAATCCGTTTCATGCCGGGACAGGGAAGAGCACCCAAGAACACAGGTATCAAATGTGCTGAAATGCTCGTTATCATGGTTAAGCCGTGAGCCTGAGCCGGAAGCTTATTATAAGAAAACAGTCCGAAGCAAAAGCGGACTGCTCATAAAAAAACAGATACGGAATATCTTTGAAAACAAAAGATATTCCGTATTTTTTGCATAAAAAAAGCCTCAAACGGGACTTGAACCTGCGACCCCTTCATTACGAGTGAAGTGCTCTACCAACTGAGCTATTGAGGCGAACGTCAAAAACGTACTGTCAAAGGATATCATATAAGTCGGTTCATTTCAACAAGATTTTTTGATCTAAAAATGTGTAAAGTTCAATATTAAGTGCGAAAGACGGGGTCTTTAGCACAGAATATATTCAAACAGTAAATAAGTGCGAAGACGAAAGTCTTTGGCACTTATTTTTTTATTCAAATTTTGGCAGCGGGAAAGGAGGATGTCGTGGGAAGAACTTCATTTCGGAAAATTGATTATGAATGCCGCAAGGAAATTGAAAGACTGTACAACGAAGGACTTTCAATTCCCAAAATCGTGGAGAAAACGAAAACAGGGAAAAGCGGGGTTTATTGGGAACTGAGAAGAGCCTGCAGCCCCAACGAACTTGATAAGTTCGGAAGACCCAAATATGACGCCCTTACGGCAGAAAGAATATATCAAACAAATATTCGCAGAAGAGGGCGAAAAAAGAAAGGTGAAACAAATGAGCAACAGGGAAATATTCAGCAGCAGAAAGCAGGCGGAGGAAGAAGAGAAACTGATTGAGGAAGTCTGCAAATTCAGGAGGCAAGGATATAACTCGAAAGAAATATATCGAAGGGTTTCGGTGGATTGCACAGCCGGCAAGGTTGCAACGCTTACGGATAAATACGATTTTCTCTGTCAATGGCTGCAACGGGTTAGGGAAATGTTTGTGGATTAACAGGCAGAAATTGTTAAAGAAAGTGAAAGCTACGAGGTGGAACAGCTATGAAGAAGCTGCCGGAGGTAAGGCTTACAACAAACGAGATAAGAACAATCACAGAATACCTTTATTGCGGCGGATATACGGACGCTGAAATATACGAAGCTTTAAACGGCGACGCAAATATCGGAGCGATAAGGCGTGCGATTATCAGGATTGAAAAGGAACGGATATGAAGAAAAACATGAAACGCAAATCGGGTTACAGATACGACAAAGACAAAAGAATTGACAATGTCTTAGACAAAATAAGCGCAGGTGCGGCAGTGATTGTGGTCATTATGCTAATCATAACAGCGGAGGCGGCTGTAAACCACGAAACTTATGCAAATTCGGACGGAGTTTATGTATGGAAAAGCCAAAACGCAAGCGAACAGCGGCTGATTGAAGTCAGAGAACATGCCGATGCGGCGCAAGCAAAGAGGGAAGCGGAAGAAAAAGAAGCATTGGCAGAAGCTTATGCACAGGCGCAGGCAGAAGAGGAAACAACGGCATTCGAAACGCCTGTCGAAGACTTAGGTGACCCGAAGCTTGCGGCATACGAAGAACAGGCGACAATCTCTTCATGTGAATATACCTTTCTAAACGAATCTACGGGCACGGCAGCGGAGGACGAATTCACACTGCTGTGCCGCATGGTTCGAATCGAGATGGGCGAAGGAAGCGGCGAGGAGTATTACAACGCCTGCTATCATCAGGCGGCAACGGCACTCAACAGGCTTAATCAAGGCTGGGCTGAAACGCTTACAGAGGTTCTGATGATGGAGGGTCAATACTTCGAATACGGATACCACACATGGGACTGGTCGCAAATCAACATCAATGTGCCCGATTTGCAGCAGGCGGTCCTTGACTGCATGGCAGCAAACGATACGCCCGAAAACCTTGTCTTTGCGGATTCAAGGCACAATCACGAAGGCACAGAAAACATGGAATTCTACGCAGAAATCTGCGGACAAGATTTCTACCTGAGTAAGTAAAGAAAATTAACTTGCCGGTAACTTGCCGGTAACTTGCAGAAAAATGGAAGGAGGAACTAATGTACAAGCAAACAAATGAAGAGCTTATGGCGGAAGTGCTTAACAAGCTGCCAAGAGAGCCGGACGGAATGACAACAAGCAAGCTTTCACGGATAACAGGCTTTGCCGAAAGGACAATCCGTTGCGTGATTGCAAAGCTCAGAGAAGACGGGCACATGATAGTGAATCTTCAGGACGGAAAGGGATTTTTCATTTTGGATGAAGAATCCAAAGACCCAAACGGCGAGGCACTGGATTTGATTGCAAGGCAGTACAGGCAGGACACAAACCGTGCAATGAACATTTTGAAACGAAGAAAACACATGCGAAAGCTTTTAAAAGCAGCAGGAAAAGAGGTATAACAATGAATTTTGCAGACAATTACAAGAAAAACAAGAAAACAGACAAAGCAGGCAAGGACAGCCAAAAGAAGAAAACAAAGCCTGCAAGCAGCGAGAACGGCGGCAGAGTGAACATAAATGTGTTTATAACACCCGAGGAATGCGATGATAAGCTGTCAATTTCCAAAAGGGACATCTGCCAATCGGCAATTGCAACGCTTTCAAGCGTTTATCACTGTTACAGGGAAGAAGGGCATCCGATAGATTATGTGACAAGAGACTTCTTAGACACGCTGGTGTCCACGGTTTTGAATGACATCTTCATGCTTGACAAGGCAAAGGCAGGCGGCAAAATGCCGGGGCTTATGGGATTTTATGATTTATTCAAAAAGACATGTGGCACGGAAGTCATGACCATGAGTGCGGAAGATAATCCCGAGCGGGACGAGGAAATCGACAAGCTTGCAGATTATTTAAGAAACACGGAAGAAGGTGAACACGAGCAGAAAGTCACAGAAATTCACACCGTGGAAGAACTGGAAGACTTCCTGTGCGACCCGGAGGCTTTTCTTAACAGCACAGAGGAGGAAAACGGAAATGATGAATAATATCCCTATCTGGGCACAGAACGCCTTTGATGAGCCAACTCCCAACGGCGTGCACTGGTGCGAATGGTGCGATGAACAGGCGCGTGCAGGGCAGGACATGGTGGAAATCAAGACAGGTGAATTTTTCCATGAGGACTGCTTCAGAGAAAACTATATGGACATTATGGAAGTCGGGTTTTTTCAGGAAGAGGAAGACTGCGATGAAGACCCCGAGCTGTGAAACATACGCCACGAGAGAGGAGTGGCTTGAGGCAAGGCGAAACTTCATAGGCGGTTCGGACGCTTCGGCAATCATGGGAATGAACCCGTACAAAACAAATGTCGAGCTGTGGCTTGAAAAGACGGGGCAGTTTTTGCCTGAAGACATAAGCGACAAACCGTATGTGCAGTACGGAACTAATGCGGAGGATTACTTAAGAGAGCTTTTTAAGCTGGATTATCCGCAGTATGAGGTTTACTACAAGCCAAACAATCTGTGGAAGAACATCAAATATCCCTGGGCGCATGCTTCGCTTGACGGCTGGATTTACGACAAACAAAGCGACAGGTGGGGCATTCTGGAGATTAAGACCACGAACATCCTGCAATCAATGCAGAAGGAAAAATGGAGAGGCAGGATACCCGACAATTACTACTGTCAGCTTTTGCACTACCTCATGGTCACAGGCTTTGACTTTTGCATTTTGAAAGCACAGCTTAAGACGAGATTCGACAACGAGGTGTACCTGCAAACAAAGCATTACACGGTGGAGCGTGCCGATGTTTTGGCAGATATAGACGAGCTGACCTTCAGGGAAATGAAGTTTGCGGAAAATGTGAAAGAACGAAAAAGACCGGGGCTTATATTGCCGCAGGTCACAAGATAAAAAACAAAGGAGGAACAGAAAATGCAGCTTACAGTGAAGGAAGTCAAGCTTCCGCAGGCGATTGAGTTTAATTACGAGGAACTAAAAGCAGAGCTTGCCGAAAGCATTAAACACTACGAGACCTTAGTCTACACAGACGAGCAAATCAAGACGGCAAAGGCGGACAGGGCAAGCTTAAACAAGCTTAAAAAGGCTTTGAACGACGAAAGAATCAGACTTGAAAAAGAGTACATGCAGCCTTTTACAGAATTCAAGGCAAAGATTAACGAACTTATAGCGATAATCGACAAGCCCGTGTGCCTGATTGATACTCAAATCAAGGAGTACGAAAACAGCAAGCAGGAAGAAAAGCAAAAGGAAATCGAAAAGCTTTTTGAAGAAATGCCAAAGCCTGAATGGCTTGAATTTGCAAGGATTTACAACTCCTCATGGCTTAACGCTTCGGTTAAGATGAGCACCATCGAAAAGGAAATGACGGAAAGAATCAAGATAATCGAGGCAAACTACGCTGAGCTTGAAAAATTCCCGTACTTTGCCTTTGAAGCCTGCAAGCACTTCAGGGAGACCTTAGACTTTCAAGGAGCGATTGCAGTCGCAAGGAAGCTTAAGGAAACCGAAGAAGAAAAGAAGAAGGCAGAGGAGCAAAGGGCAAAGGAAGAAGAGAAGAAACGTGCAGAAGAACTTATAAAGAACACGGCTGCCGCCTTGACACCAAAGGCGAAGGAAGAAGCAAAAGAACAGCTGGTGGCGGATACGCAGGTAAAAAGAGACTGGGTGAACTTTTCGGCTTACCTTTCGGTGCCTGAGGCAAGAGCATTGGCATTGTTTATGAACGAAAGACACATAGAATTTAAACCATTATAGAAAACAGGAGGAACAAAAAATGGCAGTAACAAACAGTTTGGCAAAAAGACCGCAGAGGGTGGGACTTACGGCGTACCTTACGGACAACGCAGTAAAGGACCAGATAGCAAAAGTTATCGGAGGCAAGGACGGTCAAAGGTTTATTTCAAGCATTATCTCGGCTGTACAGACAACACCGGCACTTCAGGAATGCACCAACAACTCAATCCTGAACGCGGCACTCTTGGGAGAGACCTTGAAGCTTTCACTGTCCCCACAGTTAGGATATTACTACATGGTGCCCTTCAAAGACAATAAGAGAGGCACGGTGGAAGCACAATTCTGTTTAGGCTACAAAGGCTTCATCCAGCTTGCAAGCCGCTCGGGGCAGTACGAAAGAATCAATGTTGTGCCGATAAAGCAAGGCGAGCTTGAAGCATTTAATCCGCTCACAGAGGAAATCAAGGTGCGGCTTATAGAAGACGAGGTTGAACGCGAAAACACGCCGACAATGGGCTACTACGCAATGTTCAGGTACTTAAACGGCTTTGAAAAGGCATTGTACTGGAGTAAAGAGAAGATGGAAGCCCATGCGATGAAGTACTCCAAAGGCTACCAGGCAAAGAAGGGATACACATTCTGGGAAAAGGACTTCGACGGCATGGCGTGCAAGACAATGCTTAGGCAGCTGATAGGCAAATGGGGAATCATGAGCATAGAACTCCAGCAGGCATACGAAGCCGACATGGCGGTCATTAACGATGACGGAAGCAAGGAATATGTGGATGTTGCAGACATCAACGAGGAACAGACGGTGGTGGAGGAGAAGACGCCTGAGAACAAAGAGGCGGCACCTGCACCGGAAAATATGAGGGAAGGTGCGAAGGCAGCCGCAGTACCCGAAGTTCCTTATACAAAAGACTTTGAAACGAAAGAGGAATGCGGAAGCATTGCCGCTGCCCTCTTCGGATAAAAAAGAAGCTAATCCTTCCGGGGATATTATCACGAAAATTCCGAAAGCGGCGCAAGGTGGTTTCATGCGCCGCGGAAAGGAGCGAAGAAAAAACCAATGAGCGACAGAAAAAACAGCGTTTTGTTATATACAGATGATATGGAAACACTTGAAGACTTGACCTTTGAGCAAAGGGGTTTGCTTCTTACAGCGATTTTGTGCTATCAGGCAGGCGCAGATATGCCCGAAATGGACAAAATAACAAATATGGCTTTTAAGTTTATGCGAAAGCAGATTGACGCAAACAACAAGGCTTATGAAAATGCCTGCGAACAAAGGAAGAGTGCTGCGGCTTCACGCTGGAACAAAGGAAGCAATGATAATGATAAGGCGGAGCCTGAATCAAAGAAGAAAACAACGGCTGCATCGAAAAAAACAAAGCCCTCTGCAAAGGCAAATGAAGAGAGCGCAGAATTGAAAGCACAACCGGAAGATAAATCGGAAATGAAATCCGAAGTGCAAGAAACGGCGAATACTGCGGAAGCAGAAGAAAGCGAACAATGCCCAAACGAAGAAAATGCGGGTG
>CAVHKC010000024.1:0-10671 GCA_963636455.1 Ruthenibacterium lactatiformans | reverse complement strand
GTACTATTCGTCTGCCACGGCAATATATGCCGTTCGACAATGGCAGAATTTTATTTTAAATATTTGATTGAAAGAAACAAAGCAGAACAGGATTTTTTTGTTGATTCGGTGGCGACAAGCCGGGATGAAATAGGAAGCCCGGTTGATTTGCGGACAAGAAAAAAGCTTGCGGAGCACGGCGTTCCTTGCGGAACGCATTATGCAAGGCAGGTAACAAAGGCAGATTACGAAAAATTTGATTATATCCTGATTATGGATCAGGAAAACCTGCGGGGAATAAAGAGGATTATCCGTGACGACCCCAAAAACAAAATCCACTTTCTGCTTGAATATACAGGCGAAAACCGAGATGTCGCAGACCCGTGGTATACAGGGGATTTTGAAGCTGCATATGAAGATATCTCAAGCGGGTGCAGGGCTTTCCTGAGTTTTCTGCAAACACAAAATCAGAAGAAATAATCTTGCAGCTTAACTTTTAACTTCTCAATAAGAGTGAGTCCAAAGCTATGCTTCAAATATCCTAAGAAACAGCGGCACCGAAAGGATTTTTGGGTAAATAAGGACAAAGCTGCAGTTTTTGGATGAGTGGGTGCGGAAGCGGTGTTTCAAAACCATTTATTCTTATAGAGTATTGCAAATGAAAATAAAATTAAAATAAGAACCAACAAGACGAGCAAGAAAGCAGGATGCAAACTATGGAAAATAAAATAATTATTGACGATATGGATAAGAACGAAAACCGCATGTATCAGGTTTCGACGCTTCAGGCACTGGCACTTGGGTATCTAAGGCCTGTCGTGACGGCAGGGGAGCTGCTTGCGCATGCAGATACGGGAATAGGAACATTTGAAGATTTGGACGGTGAGATGATTATCCTTGACGGGCATTGTTACCGTGCCGTTTCAGACGGAGAAGTATACGAAGCAGACTCAAATGTCGGAATCCCCTTTGCGGTTGCGGCAAAGCTTTGCGCAAAAAGGTCGTGGGATTGGGAAGAAATCGGCAGCATGGACGCTTTGGTTTCGCTTCTTAACAACAAAATCGAAGAAGATTTCGGCCTAAACAGCATGCATATCGTCCGCATTGACGGCATGTTTGAACAAGTTGCGGCACGCTCGGAGCTTCCCTCAAGGAAATCCCAGCATGTTGCGCTTAAAGACCTTCTTGCAAAAACGCAGTATTCATTCTGCTTTGAAAATCTGAAAGGATCCTTGGTATGCGTTTATTTTCCGGATTATATGGACGGAATAAATCTGCCCGGTTGGCATTTGCACTTTCTGTCGGAAGACTGCAAAAAAGGCGGCCATGTGTTTGATGTGAAAATCAAGGAGTGCCATGCAAGAGCAAGCAAGCTTTCTCAAATTGAAATCCAGCTCCCGACCGAGGCAAATTTTGATACTTATGACTTGAAATCCGCATCTCAAAAAGATGTGGAGGAAGCAGAGAAAGGAAAGAAGTGATACTATTAAGTTTATCTACTGCCAAATTTTTCTGAAGAAAGAACGCATATTTTTAAATCAGGCATATCTTGATTAAGAAAAAATCAGGGCTGTTATATGTATATAGATGGCTATGTATTGGGGAAATAAAAAATAACAAAATGAAACTATATCTTATAAGACACGGAAAAACAAAAGCAAACGAAAAAAGGCTCTATTGCGGAAGCACGGATATTGAACTTTCCGAAAAAGGAAAAGAAGAACTTTCAAAACCCGCCAAAGCCTGCAAGGCGTTGATCGGCCCTTCAGACGTGCGCTTTATAACAAGCGGAATGCGCCGCTGCGATGAAACGCTAAGGCTGCTTTTCGGCGATGTTTTGTTTGAAAAGGATGAAAGACTTCGAGAGATTGATTTCGGGATTTTCGAGATGAAAAGCTATGAGGAGCTTAAAAATCTGCCGGAGTATCAGAAATGGATTTCAGGGGATAACGAAATCAATACACCGCCGGATGGAGAAAGCGGGCTTCAAATGAAAAAGAGGGTTCTTGAGGCTTTGGATGAAATCTTAAAATCAAACAAAGATACCGTTATTGTGACGCACGGCGGGGTTATCGCCTTAATCATGCAGACGCTTTTTGCGAACGAAAACAAATCCAGGTACGAATGGCAGCCTGATTTTGGCTGCGGATATCTCATCGAAAATGGCAGATATAAGCCTTTTTGAAGCACTTCATCAAAGCCGTTTGCGGCTCTTGCCACGAAGAAAAAATAAATTATATTTTTCCAAAAATAGTCTGAAATTCGATACTTTAGAATAATATTTCCATTTATAGTTAAATTTTTATAGATTCTTTGATTCTCCGGGATTAGAATTGGATCAGGTATTTCAAACAGGGCAAAACGGCCATTCTTTTTGAGCGGCTTGTTTTTGTTCTATGCTTTTGTTCTATTGAAATGGGTATTTGAAAAAATGAGGTAAATCAATTTTACTCAGACTGTCACAGGATAAAAAAATAAATTCCATGGGCAATGCATCTGCCAAAATTGGAACATAAGAAACATAAAAAGGCTGGCAAGGCAGAAATATAAAAGAAATTGTAATACAGAAATGCCAAAGGTAAACATAATAAAGCAATACCGACAAAGAACTGCAGTAACAAAACGAAAATTGAAATAAAAAATTACAAAAAGGAGAAGGCTAATGAAAAAGCAAAAAAGATTAGGCGTCAGGCTGCTTTGCGCAATCGTGGCTCTTGCGACTGTTCTTACGACAATGCCTTTCATGACATTTGCAGATGAAAGCGGCTGGGTCGAAGTGCAGGACGCAATTGAAATCACGACTGCGGAAGAGTTTGCGGCAATGGATGCGTCAGGCAGCTATAAGCTCGCAAATGACATCACTATTACATCCCCCTATCAAGAAAACTTCACAGGAACATTTGACGGACAAGGTCACACCGTCACGCTGAATATTTCTGAAACAGTACCAAGTGTGGGAATGTTCAGAACACTTGCAGGCGGTGCGGTTATAAAGAATGTAATTACCGCAGGTTCTGTGTCAACTTCGGAAAAAAAGAACAATTTAGGTGCAATTGCAGGCGAGGCATCCTCCGCTTTTGGAAATATTTTAATTGAAAACTGCAAGAATACTGCGGAAGTAAGCGGATATGCTAATGTCGGGGGTATTGTAGGAAACTCAATAAGCTCCGACTATTCGCTTACAATTTCCGGATGTGTAAATGAAGGCACAGTAACAGGAACAAACAATAAAGTAGGAGGAATTGCAGGAAATCTCGAACAATCGCAGGTTATAATAAATTGCAGCAACACAGGCAACATAACGGGATTTAACAATTACGCCGGAATCGCAGGCCGTGCCGCATCTGGCGTTGCGGTAACAAACTGCTATACAACCGGAAGCGTGACCGCATACGGTACCAGCACAAATGCAGGCTATGCAATAGTAGGCGGTTCATCAAGCGGCACTGCAACAACGGTAACGAACTGCTACGCTCTCGAAGGAACGGGTACAGCATTGGCTCACAATAGGGTGTCGACAGACGCTTTATCTTCCTATAAAACAGCAGCTGAAATGCAAAGTGCAGAATTTGCGGCAGCACTCGGCGACGGATACATCTTTAATGCCGGAGGCTATCCCACGCATTCATGGGAAGTTGCTACCGTTGGAGTTCCTTTTTCGGTGACACCGGCAAATGCAAGCATAAGCATAAACAACTCGACATACACAGGTTCGCAGACAATATCTCTTCCGGCAGGAGAATATCAATATTCAATCTCTGCGGAAGGTTATAAAACGAAGACAGGAACAGTCACTGTTGCTGAAGGCTCGGAAGGACTTTATGCAGCACCGGAATCAGTGACCGAAACCCTTGAAGAGGATGCCTCTGCTTATGTGGCAATCAGATTCACGCTTGTGCCCGCTGATGCCGCACTTGTCATCAAAGATGGTGAAACAGTAATCAGTGCACAGACTGACGGATCTTACAAACTTCTCAAAGAACATAAATATACCTACACAGCTTCAAAAACAGGATATGAAGACGCAACAGGCGAGCTGTATTTTGAAGAAGGCGATACAGCAAAAACAATCACCTTGAAGCAGATCACCTCAATCACGCTTTCGGGAACATATAAGACAGAATATTATACCGGAGACGAGCTTGACACAACGGGTCTTGTTGTTACGATTCATTATTCGGATGAAAGCACAAAGGACATAACAGAAGGGTTTGAAACTTCTGGCTTTGATTCAAGCGCGCCCGTTTCCGAGCAGGCAATCACGGTAAGCTTTGCCGGAAAAACTGCGTCTTACAATATTTCAATAGCAAAAGCAATAACATTTGATGATTTCTTCACAGATGTTTCGGGAATCACCGCCGTAAACAACATGAATGCGGGAACGGCGACTCCCTACGGATTTGTGCCTGCAAAGGACGGCACAACAAATGTGCTTGCAACAAACAATCAAAAAGTAGATTCCTCGAAGGCAGCGCTGACAATAACGGCAACATCGGCTGTGAAACTTTCTTTTGATTATAAGGTAAGCACAGAGTCCTATGACAAATTCACAATAAGCAAAAACGGAACAACCTTGGTAACAAAGTATGGAGACAACGACTGGGCATCCTACAGTGTGATTCTTTCAAAGGATGATACGCTCGTTCTTATGTATGCTAAGGATTACAGCTACCAATCTTACGACGATACCGTTTATGTTAAGAATTTTGCAGCGGAGGCAATGAGAACGCTTTCGTTTGAGGGTGTTCCGGAAGGTGCGGCAGTGGAACTTAAGTCGGGCGACAATGTTATCTCGGCAAACACAGACGGATCATACACGCTTTCTGTCGGACTTTATACCTATAAAATAACCTGCTTTGGATATGAAGATCTGACAGGCTCGGTTGTAATCGCAGGTGATGATGTTACTGAGCAGATTGCGATGATCGAAAAAACAAAATATGACATCACATTCAATGTAGTAAAGCCAGAAGGGATTACGGCGGATTATTCGATTGAAGTAAAATTCGGAGACAATGTAATTACGCCTGTCGACGATGTCTACAAACTGCCTTCGGGTGAATATACATACAAAATAACATGTGAAGGCTGTGATGATTTGGCAGGAAGCTTTACTGTTGAAGCCTCCGGAAAAACTGTTAATGCAGAGCTTCCGAGGAAGCTTGTGTTTGCAGACCTTTTCACACAGACAGCAGGAAGAATCACTCCTGCGGACGATGAGACATATCCCTTCACAGCAGTAAGAAAAGATGACGGAAATTATCTGCAGTCATCCAACCAAAAAAACGGAAGTAATTCGGCAGTCACAATCACGGCAGACAAGCCTTCAAAGGTTTCGTTCAAGTACATGGTTTCGGAAACGGGCTCATATTACTCAAGCAGTGATTACGGAATGATTATAAGCCTTAACGGAACAAGGGTTGCGAAAGTCGAAAAGGTCAGCACCGAGTGGGAAGATTATGAAATCGCACTTGATGCGGGCGACAAGCTTGAAATCAAATACAGCTGCTACCGCAACGAATATTCAATGTCGAGAGATGACGAGGATTGGCTCAAACTCAAAGACTTTGCAGCTGCTCCCTTAACGGCTGTAACATTTGCCACCACACCCGAGGATGCCGAAGTTTCGGTAACGAAGGACGGTGACGCGGTTGAAGCACAAAACGGAAAATATCTTCTCGAAAAAGGAAACTACAAATACAGTATTTCAGCATTCGGTTACCAAGACATCACAAACAAAGCACTTGCTGTGGACGGAACAAAGGATGCGGACACAATCACAGAAGCGCTTGAAGAAAGCGAAAAGGTGACAATCACCCTGAAGCTTCTTCCGGCAGACGCTGAAAAAACTGCAGTTCTTAAAAATCTGGCAGGAACGGAAATGACTGCCGAAAGCGGTTTGGTCTACAAGGTTCCGAAGGACGAAACATACACTCTTTCGGTTTCGGCAGACGGATATATTGAGGCAGAAAGAATCTTTGAAGCTGACAAGTCAAAGGAAATCGAAGTTACTCTTGAACCTGCAGGAGATGCATGGGACGGAACAACCAAGACGGAACCTCAGAAAGAAAACGATATCTATTTGATAAGCAATGCCGCAGAACTTGCGTGGTTTGCAAACCAAGTTTCGACAACACCCACAATAAACGGCAAGCTCACCGCAAATATTAATCTTGGCGGAAAGACATGGACAAGTTTCGGAACTTATGATTACAGCGACACCAAAGCCGGTTTTTCAGGAGTCCTTGACGGAAACGGAAAAACAATAACAGGACTTTCGGGTTCGGGCGGACTTGTGGATTGTCTGGGTGCTGACGGAGCAATAAAAAATCTTACCGTTGTCGGAAATATAAGTGCAAGCTATGGAAACATCGGAGGAATTGCAAATACGACAAGCGGTCTTATCGAAGGATGTGCATTCAAGGGAGCGATAACTTGGTCGGGCGGATATGGCTCGATGGCAGGAATCGCAGGACGCTGCCTGAATCAGAACATAATAAGAAACTGCTTCAGCAATGCGCAGCTTAAAAGCACATATTCATATTATAATTCAGCACTTAATGTCGGAGGAATTGCAGGATATACCTACGGAACAGTAGAAAACTGCTACTTCACGGGAAGCGTTAAGGCTGATTCGACCAAAACAAACTATGGCATAGGCGGAATCGCAGGTCAGCTTTATGCAGATGGAACAATGACGAATGTTTATTCTGCAGCGGCAATTGAAGGTCCCGAAGCTGGAACAGGTGCCGTAATCGGCACAAACAAAGGAACTGTCAAAAACACCTATTGCCTGTCGGGAAGTGCAAAAAATGCAATAGCAGACAACAAAGGTTCCGGCGTTGTCGCTGAAAAATCTCAGGCAGACATGAAGAAGGGCCTGTTCGTTTATACATTAGGCGATGCATTCAATGCGGATACGGATTATATAAACGGCGGATATCCCGTTCTTGACTGGCAGGGAGGAAGCGAACCTGCAGTTTCGGAATTCGAACAGATTGTCGAAAAAGACAAAAACGCCATTGAAATGTTTGATGCCAAAAGAGCAGCAGAGCTTGCGGCAGAAAAAGCCGAAGTTGATGCCGAAATCGAAGCCGAAGGCGGAATCGAGGCACTGAGAGAGCTTTTCGAAAATGACGAACTTACCGTAGAGCTGTTCTACGAAATGAACGGCATCGATCTGGATGATGACGGAACATTGGAAGCAGATTCCGAAGGCAAATATCAGCTGATGAGGGAAGCTGAACTTCTTCTTCCTGAATCAGGTGAAAACGGAAGCACGATAACATGGTCAAGCAGCGACAATGCGGTAATCGACCCCGCAACAGGAAAAGTCACATTGCCTGAAGATGGCAAGAAGGAAGTGACGCTTACAGCAACGCTTACAGCCGGAACATATTCGGACACGACTGAATTCAGCTTTGTTGTATGGTCAGACGATGCAGTCGATGCACAGACACTTGCACTCATAAAAGAAGAAGCGGAAAGAACCGGAAACTCGATTCAGCCGCTGCAGATGTACAATCACACAAATGTCACGGAAGCAATGGATCAGTACCTCGGACGCAAGGACTATCAGGTATTTGATTATGACGGCGAAGGCATCAAGGTTGAATTCCTTGACCCCGGCAAAAAGGCACTTCCGAATGACAGCAAAAATTATATTGATGAGTCCGGAAATGTAACATATTTCACGGGCACGGGCACGGGCTACGGAACAAAGAATGCAATTTATGACGATGTTCAATTCAAGCTTACGCTGAACAATTCCTCAACAATCGTGAATATGCGTGTCAATATCGGATGGGATGTTGATTATGTTGAGCAGATGATTGCGCAGGCTCTTGAAGAAGTTACATGGGATACAATCAAAAACAAGAATACAAACACATCATCTGATGAGGAGGTTGATGGCTGGCCCACAACAGTTGTCGATGATTATGTAACAACAGACCTTTCACTTCCTTACAGCCTCAGCAAATACACATGGCTTTCGATTGAATGGTCTGCAACGGACGGTTCGGTATATACGGTTGACAACGAAGACGGAACATATTCGGCAACAGTCGAAAGACCTGCCAAAGGAGAACCTGACCAGGTTGTCAAACTGAACGCAGTCGGCAAGTTCAATTTCTGGGATGATTATACCTATGATGAAATGAACAGTCAGGGCACCCAGATGGAACCTGCTGTTTCAAGGAAATTCTTCCAGGTAACGGTTCCTGCAAACGACCAGGATCAGTCAGAAGAAATAGCACTCGCATTGGAAAAATACCCGAGCCTGCTTACGGATTTCGTTGACAAGACAACACCGGTTGATTCGGATGCGGTGACGGCAGACATTCAGATGCCGAGACCTTCGGTTCTGGAAGATGAAGGCATTCTGCCAGACAGATACAACCAGAAGGTAACAATGACAAGCTCAAATACCAATGTGCTTGAATTCTTGGGATATCATGCAGTGGTATACAGGCCTCTCCCCGGCGAGGAAGACGCTGTTGTTGATTACACAATCACAATAACAGACAGAAGAAACAATGCAAAGCTTGCTGAAAAGACCTTCACAATGACGGTTAAGCCGCTTGTTCAGTCGGAAATCGATGAAGCAGCAGCACAGATGAAGGCGCTTTGCACAGAAGAAGCTTACTGGGAAGGCATTAAGGGCGATAATACAGACAAAGACAATGTAACATCAAGCCTCAAGCCGTTTGCGGAAATTCTTTACAATGACGGTCAGGCTGAATATGTAAGAGGTGCGATTAACTTAACTTTCGGCGGAATAGAAGTTGACGACCTTCCGGGATATGACCCGATGGGCTCACAGCCTTGGAGAGAATTCCGCTCAAGCAGAAATTCGATTATCACATGCGAACAGCTTCTGCTTACGCAGCCTCAGTACAATACAAAGGTTACGATTGACAGTGTTCTTACAGACAGCGAATACGGAAAATACTGGGAGAAGTTCGGCGCATATGAAAAATATGCAATGTTCGAGCAGTTCTACAAGCAGCCCGTATCCGTCACAGTAACAGTCAAGGGCAAGATAGATGAGTTCGACCCGGATGAAGATAAGGAAATCAGCGTTTCGGTAAGCGTTGACGGCTGCGGATATGAAGATTTCAAAAATATCACGGGATACACCTACAAGGCAATAGCTTCGGAAGAAAAGAGCGTATGGGATGCACTTGAAGAATGCCTCATCGAAAATGCCTACACGATTGAAGGCGGCGGAAGCTATGTAAGTGCGGTAACGGATTCGAACGGCGTGAAGCTTGAGGAATTGAAACACGGCACATACAGCGGCTGGATGTACACTGTAAACAATGTCGCTCCTTCGAAGGCACTCAAGGACATGATGCTTGAAGACGGAGATGTTATCAGGTTCTACTACACGGATGGAAGCGAATTTGCAGATCAGACAACGGCTGAGGAAGTCGAAGAGCTGATTGACAAGATACCGGCTGTCGACGAGCTTACGCTCAACGATGCAAAGACAGTTTCGGAAGCCGAAGCTGCATACAACAAGCTGACGGATGCACAGAAAGAATACATTCCTCAGGAAAAGAAGGATAAGCTGGAAGCTTCCGTGAAGAGAATGGCAGAGCTTAAGGCAGAAGCACAAAAGAGCTTTGAAGATGCTTATGTGACAACAGGCAATTATCTTGCAGGACTTTTGAAGGGCAACGAAAGCCTGGGAAGCGAATGGGTTGTTTTGGGACTTGCAAGAGCAGACAGGCTTTCGGATATCGACACAAACGCTTATTACAATGCAATTGTTGAAGCTGTAAAAGCCAAAGGTTCGGCACAGCTTAGCAACACGAAGTCGACAGAAAATTCAAGGGTAATACTTGCCTTGACTTCCATCGGCAAAGATGTAACAGATGTCGGCGGATATAATCTGCTTGAGCCGCTTGCAAATCTTGAATTTGTGAACAAGCAGGGAACAAACGGTGCAATCTGGGCGCTTACGGCACTCGATTCGCACGATTATGAAATTCCCAAGCTCAAGGACGGTACAGACGGAACACAGACAACAAGGGAAAATCTGATTCAGACAATCCTTGATTCACAGCTTGAAGACGGCGGATTTGCAATGACAGGAAACGAAGCCGACCCCGATATGACGGCAATGGCAATCCAGGCACTTGCAGATTACAAAGACAGCAATGAGGCTGTGGAAGCAGCAATCGAAAAGGCTGTTGAATGTCTTTCTAACATGCAGGATGAAAACGACGGCGGCTTCATGGGAAGCGACGGCAAGAGCTCGGAATCTTGTGCCCAGGTTATGGTTGCACTTACGAAGCTCGGAATCGACCCTTCGGCAGACGCACGCTTCGTGAAGAACGGCCACAGCGTTTTGGATGCACTTCTTGGATTCTACGTTGAAGGCGGCGGATTCGAGCATGTTGCAGGCGAAGGCGTAAACGGCATGGCAAGCGAACAGGGCTATTATGCACTTGCTTCATACAGCAGAATGCTTGCGGACAAGACCGCACTTTACGATATGTCGGATGTGACAATAAACAAGAACACAGACGATGACGAGCCTGATGAGACGACAACGCCTGACAGCGGCAAGAAGGATAACGGCAAGAATGACAATGACAAGAATTCCGACAAGGTTCCCAAGTCGGGCGACGAAAATAATATGTCATGGTGGATCTTGCTTCTGGCTGCCGCACTCGGCACAGG
>CAVHKC010000023.1:0-10756 GCA_963636455.1 Ruthenibacterium lactatiformans | reverse complement strand
TTAGGAGGGCAATCATATACTTGCGGATATTGATGTATACCCTGAGGGTCATAGTGAAAAAAACGGCATTGATATAATATAAAGCCACCAATAAAGAAGGTTTCATAAAAAAAGGAGGATGTGAAATGGATGACTCTAATGGTGGAAAAAAAGTGTCATTAAAAGAAAAAATCAGTTTGTGGGAATATATATCCTACGGATTTGGAGACTTCGGGTGTTCAATCGTGTATTATTTGATTTTGTCTATTTCGACATATTATTACACGAATGTTGTGGGTTTGTCTGCCGCCCTTGTCGGAACCATAATTCTGGTTTCGAGCTGCCTGGACGGAATTACGGATACAGCACTGGAAAATAATGGCGCTGATTTGAGCGCTGATTCCTCTGCTGAACGGTATTTTCTTTCTGAAGGTTCCGATTGCACCTCTGATGGAAGCAGGAGAAAAAGGCTTGAGCCTTGCGCAGCTTTTCAAAAACAAAGTTTTCTGGCTTTTGCGGCAATTATGGGAATTTCGCGTGCATTTTACGGCAAATTCGGAGACAAAATAGATTTAAGCCGCTTTATGACCGGAAGCACGATATTGTGTATTATTTCATATCTGATTATTTCATTTAGTTCAAGCCCCGTTTTCAGCCTTGTGGGTTTTGGATTATGCGGTTTGTCGGTCGGTATTTTATGGCCGGGAAGTTTCAGCAAAGCATCCGCCGCAATACGAAACGGCGGAACGGCAATGTTTGCAATGCTTGCTTTGGCTGGTGATATCGGATGTGCCGGAGGCCCGGCCGTTGTGGGATTTTGCACGAGCATGTTTAATGATAACTTCCATAAAGGGATGCTGGTGGGAATAGTTTTTCCCGTATGCATGCTGGCAAGCATTCTGCTGGTATCAAGAAAGAAGGCCGGCGCAATATCGCATAATAAAGAATAAATTCAACAACAATCTTCATACGATAGAAAATCCTTTCATAAAAGCAGTTACAGCCATGCAAAATTTTGTATGGCTGTAATTGTGAACATACTATGATTTTTTAAACTTTCTCAAACTTCTCGTTGACATTCAAAAATTTGCGACTTAAAATGTGTAGCGTGCTACATATTAAAGGAGGAAAATCATGAGGCCGATACAGACAGGCTATCTTTTAAAAGTAATAAACGACAAATTAAAAGCGAAGGCGGATGCCGATTTTAAAAAGCACAACATCACTTTGACGCAAAGCAGGGTGCTGGCATTTTTGGAAGCAAAGAAAGGCAAAGCCACGCAAAAGGAAATCGAGGATTTTCTTGAAGTTTCGCACCCGACGGTTGTGGGAATTGTTTCAAGACTTGAAAAAACCGGATTTATCAGAACATATTCCGACACGGAAGATAAAAGAAATAAAATAGTGGAAGCAACCGAAGAAGTGAAGGCACTTGGCCGTGAAATGAAAAAAAAGGTTGCGGAGCATGAAGAAAAGCTGCTTGCCGGGCTTTCAAAAGAGCAAAGGAAAGAGCTCAACGAAATGCTGATTGTTATATATAACAATTTGGAAAATGATGCAAAAGATGATGTGTGATAATCGTGGAATGCAATTAAAAGAAATTATTAAAACTATCGGATTCTGTTTTGAATACACAAAAGACAGTTTTCCAAAGTTCTTATATAGGAACTTCAATTTTTGAAATAGAAGAAGAGGAGATGATAAATTGGTTAAGACACTTATAAAAAGCTTAAGGGAGTATAAGAAGCCGTCATGGGCAACGATTTTTTTGTGCATGATTGAAGTCGTGTTTGAAATCATAATACCGCTTTGCATGGCGGATTTGATTGATTATGGCATTGAAGGCGGGCAAATGAGCGAAGTTTGGAAATACGGAATCGCGCTTATCATTTTGGCCATTCTTCAGTTTATAACCGGATTCGGAGGCGCATGGACGGCTGCAAAGGCGTCGGTCGGATTTGCCGCAAATTTAAGGGAAGATATGTACAGAAATGTGCAGACATTTGCTTTTTCGAATATCGACAAATTTTCGACCGCCTCAATAGTAACGAGGCTTACGACAGATGTAACAAACATACAAAATGCATACCAAATGCTTATAAGACTGGCGGTCAGGTCACCTATAATGCTGATTTCTGCAATGATTGTTTCGTTCAGAATCAGCACGCAGATTTCACTTATGTTCCTTGCGATAATACCGGTGCTTGCGGTCTTGCTTGTCTTGATTGTGCTTAAGGTAAACCCCATTTTCAAAAGGGTTTTCCACACATATGACAATCTTAACAATGTTGTTCAGGAAAATGTCAGAGGAATCCGTGTTGTGAAGTCTTTCAATCAGGAAGAACATGAAATCGGAAAATTTGAAAAGATTTCCGAGAAAATATACAAAGATTTTGCGAAGGGCGAAAGAATAATCACTCTGAACGCACCGCTCATGCAGTTTTGTGTCTACACCTGTCTGGTGCTTATTTCGTGGTTCGGCGCAAAGGCAATAGTTGCAAGCGGAAACGATGCGGCGGCAGGCCTTACGACAGGCGATCTTACGGCACTCATAACTTATGCGATACAGATTCTCATGAGCCTTATGATGCTTTCGATGGTTTTTGCAATGCTTGTTATCGCAAACTCGTCTGCACAGCGTATTGCGGAAATTTTGAATGAAGAAACGGACATAAAAAATCCGGAAAATCCCGTTATGAGCGTGAAGGACGGCGAAATAGATTTTGAAAATGTGGATTTTTCATACAGCAGCAAAGCAAACAAAAATGTGTTAAACAGCATAAATCTGCATATAAAATCAGGCGAGACCGTGGGAATCATAGGTGCGACAGGTTCTTCAAAATCATCGCTGGTTCAGCTTATTCCGAGGCTTTATGATGTCACGCAGGGAGCTGTGATGATAGGCGGAGTCAATGTGAAGGATTATGACCTTGATACGCTCAGGAACTCCGTTGCCATGGTACTGCAAAAAAATGAGCTTTTCTCCGGAACGATAAAAGAAAATTTAAGATGGGGAAATGAAGAAGCAGGGGATGACGAAATTAAGAATGTATGTCAAATGGCGTGCGCCGATGAGTTTATCGACACATTCCCGGACGGATATGACACATATATAGAGCAGGGCGGAACCAATGTGTCAGGCGGCCAGAAGCAAAGGCTTTGCATTGCAAGGGCACTTCTTAAGAAGCCCAAGGTTTTGATTTTGGATGATTCCACATCGGCAGTCGACACAAAGACGGATTCCAAAATTCAGGCGGCGCTTAAGTCATATATACCGGAAACGACCAAGATTATCATCGCACAGCGTATTACTTCGGTTCAGAATGCGGATAAGATTGTCCTGCTTGACGACGGAAAAATCTTAGCTATGGGAACACATGATGAATTGATGAAAACATGCGACATATATAAAGATATTTATGAATCACAGCAGAAGGGAGGCGAAGACGATGAATAAGAAGAATAAAAATGATATGCCGAAGCAAAAACTTGATTTCGGCACAGTAAAGCGGCTTTTCGGATATATGAGAGAATACAGGCCAATTCTCATAGTTGCTTTGATATGCATTATCCTAAGTGCTGTTGCAAGTGCGGCATCTTCGATGTTCCTTCAGGCCTTGATAGATGATTACATCATGCCCCTTATAGGCGCGGACAATCCGAATTTCGGCAGACTTGTGCGGGCGTTGATATTTATTGCATTTATTTATGCGGTCGGTGTTTTTTCAACCTGGATCTACAACAGGCTTATGGTCACGGCGGCGCAGGGAACGCTCAAGAAAATCCGTGACGAGATGTTTACGAAAATGCAAAGGCTGCCCATCAGATTTTTTGACATGCACACGCACGGCGACATAATGAGCCTTTATACAAACGACACGGACACGCTCCGCCAGATGATTGCTCAGTCGCTTGCGCAGATGGCATCTTCTGTATTTACGATTGTAACCGTGTTTGTGTGCATGCTTTATATCAGTATATGGCTTACTCTTGTTGTCTGTGCTGTTGTGATTTTAATGCTGATTTTTACGAAAGCCGCAACATCAAAAATCGGAGGATATTTCTTCGCTCAGCAAACAAGCCTTGCGGCACTTAACGGATATGTCGAGGAAATGGTAAACGGCCAAAAAGTTGTCAAGGTTTTCTGCCATGAAAAAGAAAACGAAAAAGGGCTTTTCAAACGCAATAAAGCATGGGGCGACAATGCGGCAAGAGCAAACGGCATGGCAAATGCGATAATGCCGACAATGAATGCCTTCGGATATTTGCAGTATGTGATAATTGCGTTATTGGGTGCGGTGCTTGCAATTTCAGGTGCGACAAATATAAGCCTTACTGGAGCAGACACATTGACACTCGGAATGATTGCTTCGTTCTTGACATTGTCCAAGGCGTTCACAAGCCCGATTGCACAGATTTCAAACCAGATGAATGCCATAATCACAGCATTTGCGGGCGCAGGAAGAATATTTGCCTTCATGGATGAGCCGGTGGAGGCAGACGACGGATATGTGACCCTTGTGAATGTCAAAGAAGAAAACGGGCAGCTTATCGAATGCAAAGAAAAAACGGACATTTGGGCGTGGAAAAAACCGAACGAAGACGGAAGCGTCACATATACAAGGCTTGCCGGATATATCGTGTTTGACGATGTTGATTTCGGCTACACGGAAGACAAAATTGTTCTTCATAATATTTCGATTTATGCAAAGCCGGGGCAGAAGGTTGCCTTTGTCGGCGCAACAGGCGCAGGAAAGACCACGATTACAAATCTTATAAACAGATTTTACGATATTGCGGATGGCAAAATAAGATATGACGGAATCAATATAAACAAAATAAAGAAGCAGGATTTGAGGCGAAGCCTCGGCGTGGTGCTCCAGGAGGTCAATTTATTTACGGGAACGGTTATGGATAACATCCGTTACGGAAACCCTGAAGCAACGGATGAGCAGTGCATTGCCGCAGCAAAACTTGCAAATGCGGACGGATTCATAAGAATGCTTCCCGAAGGCTACAATACTGTGATAAGCGGCGACGGCAGCGGACTTTCGCAAGGTCAGAGGCAGCTTATATCAATTGCACGTGCGGCGGCTGCAGACCCGCCTGTCATGATACTTGACGAAGCGACATCTTCAATCGACACGCATACGGAGGCACTTGTTCAAAGCGGAATGGACAAGCTCATGCAGGGAAGAACGGTATTTGTTATCGCCCACAGGCTTTCAACCGTCAAGAATTCGAATGTAATAATCGTTCTTGATCACGGAAAGATTATTGAAAGAGGAACACATGAAGACCTTATAAAGCAGAAAGGAACATATTACCAGCTCTATACAGGCGCATTTGAACTGGAATAATTCAGAAATCGAAGCAAAGGCTTAAATCGGCCTTTGCTTCTTTGAATTATGGAGTTAAAACAAGGTAGACACGCAAACGAAAATATACTAACATATGACACGTATTATTTTGAGGTAAAGCTTTAAGCTGCATTTTGAGCCTTATGGGCAAAATGCAGGCTAAAGTGGGGGAATATTAAAAAATAAAGGAAATTTAATTATGAAAAAATTCACGGCTTCTGAAATTTGTTATATGGGCTTGTTCACGGCAATAATCGTTGTTCTTTCATGGATTTCGATACCTATGCCATGGGGCGTTCCGATTACGCTTCAGACCTTTGCGGTGGCACTTTGCGGATATGCGCTTGACAAATGGAAGTCAAGCCTGTGCGTTGCGGTTTATATTCTGTTAGGGCTTGTCGGCGTTCCTGTATTTTCAGGAATGAAAGGCGGTGCAGGCGTTTTGTTCGGGCCTACCGGCGGATATATTTTCGGATTTTTGCTGATGGCATTTTTCTGCGGATTGGCACAGGAGATAAGGATAAATACCGATAAGGGAAGAACCTTCAATGTTGTGATTAAAATCCTGATAGGGGCGTTCGGACTTTTGTGCTGCCATGCGCTTGGCATCATTGTGCTGAAGAATGTGTCCGGAATGGACTGGGGCAAGACAATACTTGTCGGAACGCTTCCCTATCTGATAAAGGACGTGGCTTCAATCGCCGCCGCATATTTCGCATCAATTGCCGTAAGAAAGGTAATGCGGCTTAAGCGCGCGTAATATTTATATGGTTTCTACGGAAAGCACGCTCAAATTGCTGCTTTCGTCTTTTGTAATACCGCTTGTTATGACTATTTTGTCGCCGGGCTGCAAATTGAGTTCTTCAACGGCAACTCTTTTTGCCTCGGCAAACATTTTTTCTGTCGTATCGAAGACTTCGGTGCATACAGGCGTAACGCCCCACGAAAGCGACAGCCTTCGGTAGACATGCACATTCGGCGTCAGGCCGATAATTTCCATCGGAGTGCGAAAGCGCGAAACAAGTTTTGCGGTTTCGCCGGAGTTTGTGCATGCAACGATTGCTTTTGCACCGAGCGAAATTGCCATGTCGCAGGTTGAATGCGAAACGGCGTCTGCAACATCATTGATTATGAATGAGCCGTCATAAAAATTGGCAGTATAATCAATCGCAGATTCTGCTTCTTCGGCAATCTTTGCCATTGCCTTTACGGCTTCGACAGGGAAGTCGCCGGCCGCGGTTTCGCCCGAAAGCATGACGGCAGATGTTCCGTCATAAACGGCATTTGCAACATCAGAAATTTCCGCTCTTGTCGGGCGCGGCTTTGTTATCATGGATTCAAGCATTTCGGTAGCCGTGATTGAACGTTTGCCTTTGATGCGGCACTTTGTAATCATCATCTTTTGGATTTCGGGAAGCTTTTCATAGGGAATTTCAACTCCCATATCTCCCCTTGCAACCATTACTCCCGAACAGGATTCGAAAATCGAGTCGATATTGTCAACGCCTGCCTGGTTTTCTATTTTTGCGATAAGTTTGATATCCTGACCGCCGATTGAATCGAGATATGCTCTTATATCATCGAGATCCTGCCTGCACGAAACAAAAGAGCAGGCGATATAGTCAATGCCGTGTTCAACGCCGAATTTGATATCCGATTTGTCCTGCTCGGAACGATAAACCTGCTTCAAAACCTTTCCGGGAAAGCTCATGCTTTTGCGGTTGGACAGCTTGCCGTCACCTAAGCATGTGCATATAATGTCATTTCCTTTGACTTCATTGACACGAAATTCGAGAAGCCCGTCATTGAGGTATATGAGATTTCCGGGTTCAAGGTCATGGGGAAGGTCCTTGTAATTTACTGAAACCCGTTCTTGGTTTCCTTCAACTTCATCTGCCGTGAAAGTGAAAGTATCGCCTTCGTGAAGCACAATAGAGCCGTCCTTGAATGTTTTTATGCGGTATTCGGGCCCTTTTGTGTCAAGCATGATCGAAAGGGGCAGATTAAGCTCCTTCCTTGCCTCCTTGAGAAGCTCAATCATTTTCAGGTGGCTTTCGTGAGTGCCGTGAGAAAAGTTGAGCCTTGCCACATTCATTCCGGCTTTGCAAAGTTCCTTGATGATTTCATAAGCTTCGCACGCAGGTCCCATCGTGCAGACGATTTTTGTTTTTCTCATTATTTTTTATCTCCTTCCTTTACAGCTCTTAGATCTTAGAGCTTAGATCTTAGAACTTAGTAATGTGCAGTGTGCAATGTACAATGTTCAATGTGCAATTTTCAATGTATAATTCATAATATATAATTCATAATTCATAATTATTAGTTGTTGATTTCTAATTTCTAACTTCTAAGATCTAAGTTCTAAGCTCTAAGCTCTAATTACACATTGCACATTGCTAATTACTAATTACAAACTTCTAAGATCTTAGTTCTAAGCTCTAAGCTCTGATTTTCTTGTAAACAACAATAGCCTTGGCAGAGTTTGTGATTGAAACGGTCACAAGTTCGTAGCCTTGTTCATGCATTTCGTTGGCCGATTTTTCTATTTGTTCTGCCATATGCTCGGCAATAGGCTTATAGTTAAGTACCACGGTTTTATACATGGCTTTCACCTCCTTGAGATTCGTATGTTAAGGCAGCGGCTTATTTGTGTGCTTGTTTTTGCCTTGCTGCCCGGATGTTTTCTTGCTTATGAAAAAGATTAACATATTTTTCTTCCTATAACAATTCAATAAATAAACTGTTTATCTGTATGATTGAAAAGGGGTTTTTCTTCCGTCAGCTAAATGTTTTTAGAAATTATTCGAATTTCCCAAAATGCGAATGATTGCCGGACGCTAAAATATTTGATATTGCAGACTAAAATGCCGGAAATTAAATAAACAGCCAAGCAAAAACATTTGCCGCCCCATGCCTTTAAATAAGGCTTCGAAAAACCAATGAACAGAGAAGACAAATTGTACTTATATTTATACAATAGCATTTTGCAAACTGCAGTTATTTCCTATAATATATTGGTCCGGTTCTGCAAAAATACCTAAGGCTTTTGCACTGATTTATTTTTTGCATAACAACCCATTCACCTTTAAAATATAAGCTTTTTCCATTTTGCATAATTTGCATAAATAAATTTCTTCTCCGTTTTGCATTTTTACCAAGGCCCGAAAATATATACAAAAATATTTTTTTAATTTGTGTTTAATTTGTGAAAAACCGCTTGACTGTATTCTAACTATACACTCTATTATCCCCGATAGGAATGTAGAGGAGACTACATATTAAAAAAAGGAGGATTTTATTATGGCTTTAGTTATTGCTGTTGCATATTTCGCAGTTGTTATCGTAATTGCAACACTTTACTCAAAGAGAAAAGTTAAGAACGCATCTGACTTTGCAAATGCAGGCGGCGCTCTTGGCTGGGTACAGGTAACTTTCGTATTCGTACTTGCACCCTTAGGCTCAGGCCATACTATGTCACTTTGGGAGAAGGCTGCCGGTGGTGCAAACTGGGGAACCTTCGACGGTATCGGTGCAGGCGCCATGTGGTGGGCTATCGGTGCCGGTGCTATTTTCCTTCCGATCGCTATGTTGTTCATCGGACCCCTTTACAGAAAGATCGGTGCTCCTACAGCACCCGCAGCTCTGCAAAGAATGTTCGGTACAAAGATCGGCTGGTTCCACGCAGCATTCCAGACAATGACATGGACAGGTATCGGTGCTTCCGAAACAGTTGCAACCGGTGCTGCAATCTACACACTCTGCAATGCATCAGGCATTGCTCTTCCGCTCTTCTGGGCAATCATCATCGGTTTCGTACTTATTGTATGCTATGTATTATTCGGTGGTATGCTTCAGATGGCATGGCTGAACATCATCAATGCAATCGTAATGCTTATCTGCTCTTACCTTGCAGTTGTTGTTCTCGGAATCGATTATCTTCACCGTGCAGGTGTTCTTGAAGCAATCGGTGCAAACAGCGCAGGCTGGTCTGCAATCGCAGAAATCTGGTCTAACCAGGGACATGTTTCAATGCTCACACAGTTCGGTACACTCGGATTGCCTCCCGTTTGGCTTGGCGTAATCATCCCGGTTATCGTTCTTCACCTCACGGCAGGTGCCGTATCTCAGACAATGATGCAGCCCTTCTTCGCAGCAAAAGACACTTCTGCCTGCAGAAAAGGTGTATTCATCGGATGCGGTATCAACATATTATCATCACTGCCTTGGATTTTCCTTGCTATGGCAGCAGTTGTTGCAAACAACGCAGGACTTCTTCCCGAAGCTGTTTCGGCTAACGGACTTACAGCTGTTCCGCTTATCGCTCAGGAAGGACTTCCCACAGGCGTTATCGGCCTCTTGATGGTTGCTCTCCTTTGTGCAACACTTTCAACAGGCGGTGGTATTGTTCTTGCAAACGGAAATGTTATCGCAAACGACATCTGGATTCAGTGTGTTAAACCTAACATGTCCGAAAAAGGCAAAACAACATGCAACAGAATTTGCGTTATTATCGCAGGCTTAATGCTTCTTCCCGGCGCATTGATCATGATGAACGAATTCGTATTTAACCTCTTCCTTTGGGTATTCTCATTCGGTATGGTTATCTTCGTTGTTCTTCTTATCGGCTACAACTGGAAGATCAGCAAAACCGCAACATGGATTTCAATCATTGTATGCTATCTGGTTGACTGCATATGGACATTCTGCGACATGAGCCCCATCTTGGGCAACATTTGGCCGGGTGTTTGGAGCATGAACCTTTATGCAACAATGGTATTCTCAATCGTTGTTCCCATCGTGCTCAACCTCTTCCACTGGAAGGATCAGGAGCCTGCATGGAAAAAGACACATGCAGATGTTATCGCTGCCAACCTGGAAGCTGAGAAGCATGTAGTAGAAATTTAAAAGGAGGTAAATAGGATGGATTTTGTATTATCAGACATTATCACCCAGCTTGTAATGGGATTGGTTTTATGTTTTATTATTTACCTTGTATGGAAAATCTCACACAAAGGTGAAAAGCTGTAGTAAGAAAGGAGAAACAATATGGCAATTACAATCGTATCGGCTTATCTTCTCCTTGTAGGTATTATTCTCTTCATAATCTGCCTCGTAGGCGGAAAGAAGAATAATCTTCCTCCCGATTATGATCATTACTACGGAGAAGTATCAACTCACATGAGCGACGCAGATGAAAAAGCAGCTCAAAAGGCTATCCTTGAAGCTGAAAAGAAAGACGACGCTAAATAAGATGCGGGTTGAACAATAACCAAAATAATTCAGGCGGCCTGATGGCCGCCTGTTTTTAATTATTATGTTAATCTTACACTTTAAAAGGTTTTGTATTAAAATGTTTCAAAAAGTATTTGCTTTATCTAATTTTTTATCTTGTGTCCTAAAATGTTCCTGCATTAATG
>CAVHKC010000022.1:7748-10846 GCA_963636455.1 Ruthenibacterium lactatiformans | reverse complement strand
ATTAAAATAAATTTATCGAAACTAAATCTTAGAAGGAAAATTTAAACAGAGGAGGAATACCAATGAAACATCCGATGAACAGCAAAGAACGAGCAATGAATTATTATCATTGTCAGCCGACGGACGAGGTTCCGACAGATAATGACATAGTTGTTTTGTTCAACCCCGCAGCTTATGAAGAAAGACCGCCGTTTGTGCAGTCAGGAACCGATTGGTTCGGAGTTAAGTGGATCAGAGAAGACGAACTTGATGCTGTCTGCCCGGATCCGACGGCAAAAAGGGTTCTGGAAGATATCGAGGAATGGAGAGATTATGTCACATTCCCCGACCTTGACGCATGGGACTGGGACGAAAAAATAAAAAGAGACGCCCCCTTCCTTGATTCGCTCGACAGAGAGAACAGCTGCTTTTGCATGATGTTCGTAAACGGACCTTTTGAAAGGCTTCACATGCTTATGGGCTTTGAAGATGCACTTTGCGCACTGCTTATGAATCCGGAGGAAGTAAAGGATTTCACACATGAGTTTGTAAATTGGAAAATGAAACTCATGGAATATGTTAAGAAATATTACAATCCTGATGTTCTCATGGTTCACGATGACTGGGGAACGCAGAGCGGAATGTTTTTCTCACCCGATGTTTGGAGAGAAATCTATAAGCCGGAAGTCAAGAGAATGGTCGAAAAGTGCAACGAACTGGGCATGATATATGAGCATCATTCGTGCGGAAAGATTGAAGAGATTGTTCCTGAATTTCCCGAACTCGGAATCGCTTCCTGGCAGGGACAGGAAATCAACGATATCCCGAAGCTTAAAAAGCTTACAAACTACAAATTAGGCTTCCATTGCACGCCCGACTATATGGAATATGAAGCAGCGGGCTTGAGCGGACAAATGAATGAAGCACAAATCCGCGCAAAGGCGGCAGAAAGGTTCCATGCGGCGGCAGAGGGCTTCTGCTATGCACCGATGATGCTTCCGTTCGGAACATGGCCCACAAATGCAATGAAGGATGAAGTGGCAAAACTTGCAAAGACAGAATATCAGGATCTTTGGGATAAATAGAAAAAAAAAGAAGGAGGATTTTATTATGGCAGCAGAAAGGGAGGAATTGCTATGAATTGGGGCGTATTGATTGCGGTATTGATTTACGAAGTAGTGTCCATTGTCGGCATCGGCGCCTACATGGCATACAAGGACAAGAAAGCAGGCGGTGCAGAGGCGGGAAGCTTTGCATTTGCCGGCGGCGGACTTCCGGCTTCGCTTGTTGGAATCACGCTTGCGCTGACATTGCTTGGGTCGGCGCATAACTGGGGAACTTGCCAAAATGCGGCATCTATGGGTGTTATTGCGGCATGGTTTGGCATTGCATGCGTTGTTATGATGGTGGTAATCACACAGGTTACAGGCCCGTGGATTCGCCGTACAGGCGCAAAAACAATCGGAGATTTCTTAAACAAGGTATTCGGCAAGGTGCCGGGAACCATGATTTCATGCGTAAATGCGGCATTAAGCATTGCAATGGTCTGCCTTGAAGTCGAAACGATTGCCGTAACGCTTTCGTTCCTTACAGGCTGGTCTTATATGATAAGCGCAATCGTGGGCGGCATTCTTGCCATGCTTTATGTTCTGCTTGCGGGCATGAAGGAAATCGCATGGCTCAATCTTTTGAATGCAATCGTTATGTATGCGGCTTTGATTGTTGTTTTCATCTATCTGTGCTTCAGACTGCCCGGAGGCTGGGACCAGGTTGAAGCAACCATGGAAGCAAGCCCCGACACATCATGGATGACAAGCATTTTCGGAAACAAGGAACTTATAATCGGATTTGCCGTTCCTTCGGCACTCGGTGCAACAATGTTCCACGGAATGGCACAGACAGGCTATCAGCCGGTTGTTACGGCAAAGACCAACCGTGATGTGAAGAAATCACTTTGGTATGCGGGCCCGATCAACGGTTTGTTCTGCATTATCCCGGCACTTATCGGTGTGGCTGCATTTTCAATTCTTGCATACAGAAATGCAGGCTCGATGATGATGACGCCGCAGATGCTTGTTGAGCTGCTTCCGAAGCCTGTTATTGCACTGCTTGCCGCAGGTTTCCTGGGCGTAGACCTTTCGTCATTTGCCGTTATGGCACTTGCACCGGCAACACTTATTTCGCATGATATGTATACACTTTACAAGCCGGACGCAACGGAAAAACAAAAATCCACAATGTCACGTGTGATTATCGTTATTATCGGTATCGTAAGTATTGCAATATGCAACTTCCAGCCGGCTGTAGTCGACATGGTTAACTGGTGCTTCTCGTTCGGTATTCCCGTTTTCGTAATGGGCGTTATCGGATTATGGTGGAAGAGAAGTGCAAAGGCATCCATCATAACGTTTATCGTTACATGGGTTATAGTATGTATTTGGTCAACGTTCGGCCTTCAGGCAGCACTTGGATGGGATAACTTCCATGTAAACTATGTTGCTTTGATTGTTTCGGTGATTGTGGGCGTTATCACAACCGCCGTATGCTCCGGCAAAAAAGGTTTGTTTGTCGGCAAAAAAGCTAAGTGTTCGTAAAGGAGGAAGATATTATGCATATGTGTGTAACAACGATTGTATATACAGCCATTATCGTATTTGCGATTACGGCCATAGGATATGTGATCGGGAAATTCAATAAATTCGGAGACAGTGACGAGATTATCGATATGGATGACAGCAAGGAGGCAACGAAATGACAACAACACAAATTTGGATGTTATGCTTTGTGGGAGTTATGGTTTTGCTCATGCTTTTGTCGGCTGTATGGAATCATATGGGTAAGAAGAACAGAGCCGGACAGGCACAAGAAAGTACAGAAACTTCGAAAAAGGGAGAGTAGAGCTTTATTTCATAAAACGTTTTTGTATCAGAAGACACAGCAGCGGTTAGGGCCGCTGCTGTGTCTTTTTTGCAAAATCTTTTATTTTCTTTATTATGCCGACCATGCCGTTAAAACGGTCTGTGGATATTTGAGATTTGATCGGCGTATCTTCAAGAAAAGTGATTTGTGCATCGCAAATCTCTTCGGGAGTTCGATTGTCAAATAAAACGACAATAACT
>CAVHKC010000022.1:2128-7738 GCA_963636455.1 Ruthenibacterium lactatiformans | reverse complement strand
AATTCCCTTGACGATGAGCGATTCGCTGTCTGCACGAACACGGATGCTTCCGTCTTCAACTCCGAGCACAAGCCACAAATTTGCCTGACAGCTTGAAATTCTGTTAGCCTCGCATTTTTCTTCTTTTTGCAGAGGAGGCATATCCGCGGTGAGCTCAAGCAGGCATTCATATTGCAGCATCCAATCCCCAAGAGAATTGAAATCCTCAATAAATTCAGCCTGTTCATATTGAATTGAGGGCTTTATTTGCGCTGTAGTACTCATTTTTCCATAAGACTTTTTGTGAATGCTTCGGCTTGTTCTTCTGTCATAAAGTCTCTGTTGAATTCATGCTCTTTGATGAACAAAACGATTATGACAACAACAATTGCCGCTGCAGCCGCAATGATATATGACAGTCTGAGGCTGCCTGTTTTGTTGAGCACATTTCCGTTCACACAGAAGCCGAAGGATGAAACAAGTGCCTGAATCGGGAAGAGCACGCTGTTGACTTTGCTGAATCCGTGTCTTCCGAATACGGCTGCCGGCAGAGAAGTCGTGAAGTTTGCGGAACCGCCCAGAGCGATTGCAAACATAATAAGGAAGACAATAACAAGCGGACGCTTCTCCGTAACATTGAACAGCAGTGCAATTGCATACCAGATTCCGAAGAGAATCATTGTCTTTTTTGTTCCGAATTTCTGGTCGATTGCACCGATAATCCATGAACCTACGATGCCGGCAAAGGCAAGTATTGTCATGATTGTGATGGCCTGTGCCTGCGTGAAGCCAAGCTCCTGGTTTCTCACAACAAGCTGGGTGATTATGACGGTGGAAACGAACTGATATCCGCCGGATGCAATGGCAACGAGCCAGAATGTTTTTTTCTTGAACAATTTTTTCACGGTCCATCCGCCGTCATCATCAATCGTCTCAGTGAAATATTCTGCTTTATAAACATCATCAGAAACATTATCGGGATTAATATGCCTTTCCTGAGGCGTATTGCGCATGAATGCAAGTCCGACAAAAGCAAGTACAATTACCAAAACCGCAGGGATTATAACGGCATTGGTGACACCGAATCTTCCTACAAGGAATGTAATAAACGGAACATAAAGTCCGGTGGCAAGATTATGCCCCATTGTGGTATATCCCATGACGATTCCCTTCTTTTTGGGAAACCACTGTGCAACAAAAGCACCGCCTGCAATATAGCCTGCACTCATGCATCCGATTGTGCAGATGCACAAAAAGACTGCATAAACCGCAAGGGAGCCAGCACGCCCCATTCCGAAATAGCCTATGCCGCCCAAAATGAGACAGATGAAGCTTGTAAGCCTCGGACCGATTTTACGGTTTACGGCACCCATGATGAAGAAGAAAATAACTCCCACCATTGCGGCAACCGTTCCCATGTTAAGAACACTGCCGGCCGGAACGCCAAGCTTTTCAGCCACAGCAGGTGCTACAATGTTTGAACTGTCGTTGACCATTCCGGCATAAAACCAGAACATCAGCAAACAAAAAATTATTGTCCACCATCCCCGACCAAAATTAAAAAGGTCATTTTTTGATTTCATAATATCTCTCCTTTTCCTACATTATCAGTAGGTTATCCGTTAAATCAAATAACACAATTTGTCCGGGAACAGACAAATTGTGTTCTGCGCTATATGCGGCACCTACAAAGCCTTTGCTTTGCGGGCTGCCGTTCAAATAAGTTTAAATATTTCTTCGGCAAGCAGTAGGGTTGTGGTAATCTCCGCCGAAGTTTCGGGCGGGAATGTGATCCCCAGCTGCTTTTGAAGCACCATCATAAGAAGAACTTTCTTGTTCATGGCCGAAGTTGTGCCCTCGCATGAATGGGCGCTGTCGGCTTTGAATGCGTTGATTTTTGTAAGCTTTATGCTTTTGGCAACGCTCAGCTCGGCAAGTTCTGTCAGGTTGTATACATCAATGACATCGCCAGTCAGCAGGTATTTTGCAAGAACAAAATCGTAAAGGTCTTCATGCAGCGCCTCTGCACTTTCATATTTTGTATTTTTCAGCCTGTTCATGCATTCATCGGCTTTTTTGCCGTAGATAAGCAGGCTGTCTTTGTTTTTTATTATTGACATTTTTCTATGCGGTAACAACTTCCAGTCCGAGTGATTCGCCCAAAAGCTGAAGCTCTTTAACATAATCGCCGTATGTTACAACAAGATGATTTCCGAAATTCATATGTTTATAGAAGAAATCTTCCTGATTTGCAATCTTCATGAAGAAGCCCTGGTCGCAGTTCTTGCGGTCAGCACCGGAGCCTGCCAGAATTGTTCCCTTTCCGACAAACATCTTCTTTGCGTCAGGAGCAATCCTCAAAAGTGTTATTTCCTGATTTGCATCCTGCGTGAAGTCGTAGCGGATGGTTGCACCGAAGCCCTGGTCATTTGCAAAAGGCGCCAGGCTGTATTCAGCCAGTGACTCTTTGAATCCGTGAAGCTTGCGGTTGGGAGTGGAGTGGAAAATAAGATATAAATCATCTCTTTCATTGGTTGCCTTTTCAAGTTCTTCCTGACCGAAGCCCTGCATCGTGACCATTTCGCCGTTGTTATATAAAACAGGGTTGGCATTGCCCATATAAACGGCTTTGTCTGAGAGGCTTTCCATGATTGCCATTGCAACAACGGAATTTATGTCCATTTCACATGCGGAAGGAATTCCATCCTCGTTGTTCAGTGAATGTGTCATGCAGAATGTGAGCTGTTCCTGATTAAGTCTTCTTGTCGAGCAGCAGTCCGGGCACGGCATGGTATATGCATTGCAGTCATTGACTTTAAGAAGTTTCTGAACAAGGACATAGCCTTTGAGTGTTTTGATTATTTTTTCTTTTTCCATGCGGACTTCTTTTGCACCTGCAATAAGATCGTCTGCGAGACGCTCAACTTCTTTCATGTCGGCTTCGTTAAGATTGAAAGCTTCCCTACCCGGAAGAGAGGGGTTTGTTTTGGGATCTCTTATTGTCAGCATATCCATAAGCTCGTGGAGATTCTGATAGCGGAACTGAACACCGAATTTTCTTGTTACATCATCAAGACTTACAAAGTTGTCGGATGAGCTGTACGAGCGGGATGAATTAAAACGCGATACAACCAAAACTCTTGTGCTTGCAAGAGCTTTTCTTGTTCTTAAAACTTTCATATGACGGCGAAGCTCATCCCATGTGCGGTAGCCGTACGCTTCAAGACCTCTTGCACGAACAGCGGAAGTATTTACCGTTGCCTCACAGCATTGTGCTGGCATAACTCCGACGGGTTTGTGTGTTCTTTCGGCAAACTCAAGATAAATGTCGCCGCGGCCGATGCCGAATGAGAAAAGATAGTAGTCAACATCCCCCATATCTTTTGCCATTTTGCGGAACATTTCTTCATCGGTCAAAAACCAGTCATCGCGTTCGATGTAGATGGGTTCCATCACATTCGCGATATCAGCAGGCATGTTTGATTTGACATCGTCCTGAAATTGCTTGTAGAGCTCGCGGTTCATCAAAACATCATAATCTTTTTCAAGCTCTTCGCCCTTGCCGAAACGGCAGGGTCCCTCATAGTAATACTGATGCACAAGCCCGATAAAAACGGGACGGACATTCAATTTTACTTCCGTTACTTTCTCCATAATTTTCCTCCTGAATTGCTATGCGGCTGCGGAAAAAAGACCCCGGAAACGGGTGATGGAAATGTTCTTTCCGGCCACATAAATGTCTTGCTTACGAAAAAAGTTTAATATAAAATGCAAGAATGAAAAGCGAAGTAAAGCCCATATATCAGTCGAAAAAGGAATATTAGATAAGAAAACAAGTAAATAAGGTCAAAAATTCAGAGAAATATTCCGAAAACGATAAATATATCCGAGAAAATTCGTATATAGGGAATGACAGGGATATAAAACCAATAAATAAAGGAGGCAGCGGACACGGAAGGGAAATGACATTCTCTGATGCCGCAAATGCACGATGGAAAAGAAAGAATATCCGAGAATCACTACGATGCAGATGCATTATTTTATTGAGGTTGCAGACAAGGGCAGCTTCACAAGTGCCGCAAATCAGCTTTATACAACACAGTCAACGCTGAGCAAAACAATTATCACAATAGAGCAGGTGCTTGGAGTGACACTTTTCATAAGAAGCCACAAGCGGCTAATTCTTACGGACGCAGGAAGACACCTTTATAATAAATGGAAGGACATACTGGATGATTTTGCTCATTCGGTCGAGGAGTCTCGGACATTGCAAAGCGGATATAAGAGCATGCTTACAATCGGCTTTCTTGATTCGCATAATCCGGACAAAATTGCAATGAATTATGTCAGACAGTTTCTTAAAAAAAATCCGAGTATTCACATAACGGTGCACAGCTATCCTGTTCAGGAAATAAGAGAACAAATTTTGAACGGTCATTTGGATGTGGCATACACGGTTATGTATGATATCGAGCAGCTGAACACAGATGAGCTTAATTACAAAATTATCGGAACATGCCCCCACAATGTCGGCATGCTTTCTTCAAATCCGCTTGCGTCAAAGGAAATTTTGGAAATAAAAGATATTGCAGAGTGCAGCTTTGTTTCGATTTCGCCTTTGTTCACACCAAGCTATAACGGAATGATTGATGACCTTTGCGCTAAGGCGGGATTCAGCCCGGAATATGTGCGGTATACGAATAATGCAAATTCGCTTCCGTACAATCTTTTTTCATCAAATGATATTTTTCTGTGTGACAGAAATTACAGCGGATATGTGAAATCGGATATCGGAGAAATCCAGTTTCGCCCGCTGGCACAGACCTCAAGCGGAATTGCAATGATATGGAACAAGGCAAACAATAAGGAAGAGTTGAAAACATATATTGAAGGAACCTGCGAATCTTTTTCTTCACGAATCAGAATAGGTAATGATAGTATAACGGCGGTTGAAGGAAGCAAGGGGAGCTTAAAACAACTAAAACGAGTGGGAATATGTATATAGGGGTTAGTTTTGTTTTAATACAGATAAATCTAAAACTTCCCAATTTTTAAAAGAAAACAGAGTTTATTTATTAACGGCACAGACGGAACTGAAATTTGGCTGATTAGAGTGGCTTCAACAGGAAGTGTTTTTTCGGCTATATTGCAGGGATAGTTTTTATAACATCGGAGTCGGAGATAATCGAAAATATAACGAATATAAAATGCGTTAAGGGAAACGCATGCAATTCGGGTTTTCGGCACGGATATTTGTTTTTCAGAAAAAAACGGG
The DNA here is from genome assembly GCA_963636455.1 of Ruthenibacterium lactatiformans. Classification (GTDB taxonomy): domain Bacteria; phylum Bacillota; class Clostridia; order Lachnospirales; family Lachnospiraceae; genus RGIG5612. The sequence goes on along the minus strand of CAVHKC010000022.1, from coordinate 2,484 downwards.
GAGACGTGCGTTTTGCCGAATGGAATAAAGATGCGACAGGATTTTTCAGATTTGGTTTGGAACAATAATAGCGTGGTTCGTGTTATCTGAAATTATATTAGCTGTAATATTGTTTGTATATTACCGCATTGAAATCACCAACAGTTCACAAAGGAGAGGGGATGAAAAAATAAAGAACAATACGGCGGCAAAATACATAAAGGCACTTCCGGAGGATTTTCCGAAAGTTGAGGTGGAACTTGTTAAGCAGAAAACCGAAGAATAACAGAGGAGTGGAGAGATGGCTTTTATATCTATAATAAGATTTTTTGTTATGATTTTTGCATTGGTATTGATTGTAATTGAATTTTTTGCCG
>CAVHKC010000022.1:0-2118 GCA_963636455.1 Ruthenibacterium lactatiformans | reverse complement strand
CCGTAAGAAGGAAATTTGAGGCAAAAAAAGTTTTTATAATACGAATTTCCGGTACGATTCTTGTGGCCGCCGCGTTTTTGGGTATGCTTTTTTTCGGAATCACACACATCTACGGATACGGCCCAATGTCAATATCTTTTTGCAGCATAGCGGTGGTTGTAGTTTTAGTAATCGTTATGCTCGTGCTTTCAATCGTGGATTATTGTATCGATAAGTCTAAAAAAACAGGCTGAGGGCTATAGTTGGGATGAAAAAATATTTTTTCTGCGGCACCTAATGCGGGGTTCGACAGTTATTCGATCGAGCGTTGGGATGAAACGGTCATGTATGGCTGCCCAGGAATGACGGGTACGTGGCACCCAAACGAAGAATAGAAAATTAAAGTTTCTTATTTATTTTCGAAAATGGACAGATGGGATTTTTTTGCGGCTTATATAACGAATATGGTCGTCCTTCTCCTTTATGTAGGCGGGTTTAAGGATAATTGGAATCTGAAAAGAAGATTTTATTTGAGACTGGCGATTCTAATCACAGCCGCAGCGCCGCTTGCTGTCATGGCTGTAAAATTTGCCATGGAAAATTTGTCGGTTAATTATCGGTTTATGCTGCTTATAGGATTTATTCCGGGAGTGGTTATTTCTTTTCTTCAAAATTACAGCAGAGAATACAGAGCAGTGCTGCTTATTATCAAAAAAGATTTTATGATAAAGCATTTTAAGACGAAGTTGAACAATCGGATTGTTATCGATGTGCTTAATGAAAATCAGATAATGACATTTATAGATTTAAAAAACAAAGCAAAAGTTGCCCCGGAATTAGTTAATGCAGTTGAATCGGCCTCTCACAAACTGAATTTAAAATATAAAGAAGCCTTTGAATTTTTAAAGGAACTAAATGTCAGAACGGATTCTAATGCCATAAAATATGCCGTTATTAACGGACCGGAACAAGATCATTATGCGTTTGAAAATCGAAGGAAATACCCTTTCGAAACACTGGATATACTTACAAATGAAGAGGATCTGAAATTTATTCATAAGTTTTTGATTGAAAAAGGATACACACAGGCATTCAGTCCAGAATTTATTGAGAATATTGCAGGTAGAAATCCATATGAATCTGCAAGACATTATGAGCCTGTCAATGTTAGCATGAAAGAAAAACCAGTTTATTCGGCATCATATAATAAATACACGGCAATATATTATAAGACAAATAAAATAGCAGTACGGCTATGTACAGCAGTAGGTCTTGCGGAAAATCAACGAGCTGATATTTACTCGGAACAAATCTTAATAAACAGAATACTTTGTGGAGAATTCGGATTTTACATACCAGCACCTGAGGAAGCGGTGATTTTGCTTCTTGCAGATATTTACGAGAAAACCGAATCTTTGAATGCTAATTTCATCGGAGGAGCAATAAAATTATACAGTGTTGCGGTTTTAAAATGCTGGATTGATAAATACAGAAATGAAGAATTTTGGGAAAAGGCAGAATCAGAAATCAAGGAATTTGGACTTGAAAAAATATGCGGAGCTGCATTGAGAAATTACTCGGATATATTTGGTAAAAGAGCACTCAGAGGGCGCATGAGAAAAGTAAAGCATATTAAAAGCATATGGGGGCATACTGTCGTTGAAAGATGGCAGAATCCCGATTTGACTTTAAATAACACAAAAGACGTGCTGAGAAATTATTGGGGAACCAGAAACTACGAGTTTATATATAAGCCGGACCAGGCCATACGAACAGCTGACATAAAGTCGGAATTTATTACAGTGAAAAGAGATACGGCTTTTAGAGTGAGCGACTTAGGAGGCAGACTGTCTCATGCGAAAATCCCGGGTATAAAAGAAAAAACGGCAGGCGAATTTGTTGCGCTGAAAGGGGAAACACTGCTTATAGATTGGAAATTTAATAAAGATGGGCATGAAAATTTTGAAGATGGTCTTTATGAAATTCGTTTTTATCCGCTTAACGATTATCCGGCATACATGGTGTGGAAAGTTCAGCTTTATCGAAACAACGGAAATTGGAAAGCTGGCGGAAGACCAACAATGAGCATGAACCCAGACACATACAAAGAAACTACAGAAAGAAATTACGATGTATATG
>CAVHKC010000021.1:0-11707 GCA_963636455.1 Ruthenibacterium lactatiformans | reverse complement strand
ATGTATGACACCATATCCGAAACAAATCATATTTCAGATTTAAGTTCGGTTTATTGACAGGAGGGATCTAAGATGTCAAAAAATTATTCAATCGAAGTTGACTGCGCAAACTGTGCAAACAAAATGGAAGAAGCCGCTAACAAGGTTGAAGGTGTTGCTTCGGCAGTTGTGAACTTCATGACACAGAAGATGCATGTTGATTTTGCCGAAGGCTGTGACGAAAAGAAAGTTATGAAGGCTGTTCTTAAAGCCTGCCGCCGAGTTGAGCCTGACTGCGAAATAGAATTTTAGAAATTTTAGAAAATCCAGGTGCCGAAATGAGCAAAAAGCAAAAGAAAATCCTTTTCAGAATCATAATTTCCGCGGTTATTTTAACCGCCGCCAATTTCATCCCGTCCGAAGGCAGCTTATATTGGGTGCGAATGGGCGTTTCATTGCTTTCCTACCTTGTGATAGGATATGATATTTTGAAAAAAGCGGGGCTTGGCATTATCCACGGGCAGATATTTGACGAGAATTTTCTTATGGCAGTTGCATCGGTCGGTGCCGTCGTGCTTGCAATTTATGAAAAAAGTTCGGATTACAACGAGGCTGTCGCCGTTGTTTTGCTTTATCAAATCGGCGAACTTTTCCAAAATATCGCTGTCGGAAAAAGCCGAAAAAATATCACGGAACTCATGGACATCCGCCCCGATTATGCAAATATCGAGCGTGACGGCAAGCTTTTTAAGGTTAATCCCGAAGAAGTGGGAATCGGAAGCATCATTATTGTTCAGCCGGGCGAAAAAATTCCTATTGACGGAACAATCATCGAGGGTGAATCTGCCCTCAACACAAGCGCGCTCACGGGAGAAAGCATTCCCCGTGATGTCTGCGAAGGCTGCGAAGTTATAAGCGGCTGCATAAATATGAGCGGAGTTTTGAAAATCAAAACCGAAAAAGCATTCAGCGAATCAACGGTTTCTAAAATTCTGGATCTTGTCGAAAATGCAAGCTCCAAAAAATCTCGCCCCGAAGCATTTATTTCGAGGTTTGCACGTATTTATACCCCGGCTGTCTGCATTGCGGCACTGGCTCTTGCAATAATTCCGCCTGTAATAAATCTGCTCCTTAAAAATCCCGCAGGCTGGGAATCCTGGATATATCGGGCACTTACATGCCTTGTAATAAGCTGCCCCTGTGCACTTGTAATCAGCATCCCCTTAAGCTTTTTTGCCGGAATCGGCGGTGCGGGCAAAGAGGGAATCCTTATAAAAGGCTCAAACTATCTTGATTTGCTTTCAAAAACAAAAACCGTTGTTTTTGACAAGACGGGAACGCTCACGCAGGGTGTTTTTGCGGTAAGTGCCGTTCACCACAGTCCTCTTAGCGACAACGAGCTTATTGAATATGCCGCACTTTGCGAATGTTCGTCCTCGCACCCGATAAGCAAAAGCCTTAAAGAAGCATACGGAAAAGAAATTGACAGAAGCCGCATAAGCGATGTGGAAGAGCTAAGCGGAATGGGCATCTGCGCAAAGGTTGACGGAAAGCAGATTGCCTGCGGCAATTCGAAGCTTATGAAAAAAATCGGCGTGCCATATACCGACTGTCACTCGACAGGAACCATTATCCATGTTGCAATCGGCAAAGAATACGCAGGACATATTGTGATTGCGGATAAGGAAAAGGCCGATGCAAAGAAGGCTTTGTCTTTGCTTAAAAGTTCGGGTGTCGAAAAAACCGTTATGCTGACAGGCGATGTAAAATCCGTGGCAGAAAAAGTTGCCTCTGATTTGGGTGTTGATGAAGTAAGAAGCGACCTTCTTCCGGGCGATAAGGTAAGTGAAATCGAAAAGCTTCTTAACGAAAAGAGCAAAAACAGCGTTGTGGCATTTGTCGGCGACGGCATAAACGATGCACCAGTGCTAACAAGAGCAGATATCGGAATAGCAATGGGCGCAATGGGCTCGGATGCGGCAATCGAAGCAGCAGACATCGTTCTCATGGATGATGACCTCATGAAGATCCCCAAAGCCATAAACATTTCCCGAAAATGTCTGCATATTGTTTATGAAAATATCACCTTTTCGCTGATAATAAAATTTGCCTGCCTCGGACTTGGCGCACTCGGATTCGTGAATATGTGGATTGCGATAATAGCAGATGTCGGCGTTATGATTGCTGCCGTTTTAAATGCCATAAGAGCACTTAGGACGAAAAATTTATAAAACACCTTTTGCATAAATAACCTAAATGCCGATATGCGGCAGCCTGCGCCGAAACAAAGATATTCATTTGCCTCGGCGCAAAAATATGAAATAACAAATTTTTAAAAGATTGAAATTAATACTTGCATTTTTTTTTAAGGCGTGACATAATGTGGTCAGTCAGAGAAGAAAAGGTCACAGTAATGTGATTTTTAAAAGGAAAATCGGTTAGCCGAAGCTAACCATCGGCACAAGGAGGAATTCAAATGTATGAAACGGTTGTGAAAATCGACGGCATGATGTGCTCGATGTGCGAAAGCCATGTGAATGATGTAATACATGCCAATTTCAAGGTTAAAAAGGCGAAGTCCTCCGCAGCAAAGGGCGAAACGGTGATTATCTCCGAAGAGCCCTTGGACGAAGCAAAACTTCGCACGGCAGTAAAGGACACAGGATATGAGGTCAAGGGCGTAAGCTGCACACCCTATGAAAAGAAAGGATTATTTGGCAGAAAATAAGAATACGAACTCCATATTAATGTAAAAAAGCAGATATATAAAACATTCCATCTTTCAAAAAAACGGTATTGCCTTTCAAAAGGCAATACCGTTTTTTCTTGATTTATATAATGAACAAGTTGAATTTTGGCAACCCGCTTTTCATTATTTTTCTATTGATTCGGTTCTGTAGATGAATTTTACATTTCCGTCCATCTTATCCGAAAGTCCGGAGAAGCTCTTGTAATTCTTTGAAACTTCCGATGTTGCATCAAGTCTTGCCGAAAGTGATTCAACATCGCCTGCATATGTGTTTACAAGCTTTTCAATTGCTTCTTCGTTGAGCTGCTTAAGGCCTTCTTTCAGCTGGTCTGCACCGTCTCTTAATTTGGCTACTCCGCTCTTAAGTTCCGGCATATAGCTTTGAAGTGTCGAAGCACCTTCTGCTGCCTGCGATACACCGTCTGTGTATGCGATAACTCCGAGATAGAAAGCATTGTAGCTGTCAAGCGACTGCTTGAGTGCACGAACCTTTACGGCACCTTCGGAAGCCTGCTTTGTGATTTCCATAATCTTTGCCTGAACTTCTTCCGAAGCCATGTATTCTGCGATTTTTGCCTGAATCTGATTCTCTGTCTGAGTTTCGATTGTGGCTTTAATATCGTCTGAATTCATGTAAGCTTCCACATTAGTGTTGATTGTGGCTGTTGCCTCTTCAGTCTGCATATATGCATCCAGCTGTGCTGTAACAGCGGTCTGTGTTTCTTCGGGAATCGTTCCGTCTGCAACACCTGCTTCCCATGTTTCGGGAGTAAATCCTATTTTCGAAAGAATTGTCTTCCATGCTCCGTCCTTAACCGTAGCTGTAACCTGGTCTGTAACATTTTGCTTTACGGCTGCTGTTACAAGTGCTTTTATGTCATCTGTCTTTGCACGGACATTCTTTTCAACCTCTGCCTTTGCTGTCTGCTCTGCAAGTGTTCCGGCACTGTCAAGTGTCATAAGAACATTGTCCAAAGCTTCGTTGTAGTTTTCGGGTGTCATGCCTGTTCTTTCAAGTCCTGCTGCTTCAAGCTGATCGTCCGCCGTTGAAAGGAGCGACTCGAATACCTGATAAGCACCGCCCGTGAGGCTTGCGCTGTTTGAATCAAGTGTTGCAAGGCCCGATGCAAGGCTGTCTACGCCGTCAGAAAGGTCTCCTGCCTTTTCATAAAGTGTTTCAAGTCCGTCATAAAGTTGTGTTGAACCGTCAATAAGCTGATTCATTGCATCCGTAAGCTTGTCGATTCCGTCTGAAAGCTCGCCGAGGTCAAAGTTTCCGAGTTCCTCAGAATCTGCATCGTTGAAAAGATTGTTCGATGCAACCGTAAGTGTTGTTGTCAGCTCGAAATCCGTTACATCTGCGCTGATTTCCACATATGAAGGAATTTCGAAATCTTTCTTGGAAATGCCCAGATTCTCCTGAAGTCCCGGAAGTGCAAGTCCAGCAACGATTGTTTTGTCGCCGTCATCGATGAATCTTCCGTTTTTAACTTCAACATTGCTGAAAACATCGTTGTCCAAAACTGTTCCCGTAAGAACTGCGAACGGAACATAGATTTTTTCCTGAACGCCGTTGATGTTCTTCATCTCATACTGCTTATTTGTGTAGTCATAGCGGATTACCACATGTCCGCTCTTTCCTGCAAGCTCGTCTGCCTTAACGGTTTTTCCATCCAGTTTATATGTGATTTTAAGCTCAACAGGAAGTTCCTTTTCAACTGTTCCCTGCCAGTCTTCATCACCTTTGACGCTTGTTGCGCCGTCAAGCTTTGAAGCTTCCTTTTTGGCAGCCTCAGCCGTCATGTTCTTAAGCTGGTCGCTCACGATAAGCTTCTTTGTGCTTCCGTCAGGATTTGCTATAACATAAACCGTTTCATTCTTCAAAGCCTCTCCGCTTGTTGTTTGGCTGCTTATCAGGCTTGTATCCTCAGAAGTTTCTGATGTCGATGCGGTTAAATTGCTGTCATCTGCCTTTACCTGACTTCCGCCGAAGGTAACGGCTGCCGATACCGCCAATGCACAGGCAAGCGCTCCTGCAAGTGATGCGGCTGCAATTTTTTTCGTTTTAGTCTTCATAAGTAAGTTCCTCCAAAATTTGCATTTTTCTGTTTTTATCGAATTTCAGATTTTATAAGTTTCAATCTATGTTAATTTATACTCGCCTTTTTTCTCTTTGCGATTTTGCCCATGCCGACCGTGGTCCTTATGACAACCGGGTCACACAGTATAAGCAGTGCAGGAAGTACCAAAAGTACAAGTATCACGCTTATTACCGCACCTCTTGCCATCAGCATACACATCGAGCTTACGATGTCGATGTTGGAATAAAGTGCAACACCGAATGTAGCCGCAAACAAGCCCGCACCGCTGACGATGACTGACGGTGCCGAAGTCCTTAGTGCCGTGATAACAGCGTCCTTCTTTTCCATGCCGCCGACTCGTTCGGCTTTGTACCTCGTGGTCATTAGTATTGCGTAATCGACCGTTGCGCCAAGCTGTATCGTGCTTATGCATATAGGTGCAATGAACGGCAGCGACTGACCGAAGTAGTGAGCAAGTCCAAGGTTGATGAATACGGCAAGCTCGATAACCGCAATAAGTATGAACGGAAGAGTAATGCTTCTTTCTACCAATGCAATAATTACAAATATTGCAAGTATCGAAATAATGTTAACAACCTGGAAGTCATGGTCTGTCGTTTCAATCATGTCTTTCATGCATGAAGCTTCGCCAATCAGCATTCCGCCTTCATCATATTCCTTCAAAATGCTGTTCAGCTCGTCTATCTGAGTGCTGACCTCATCTGTTGCTGCTTTATATTCGGAATTTATCAGCATTAGCTCCCAGTTGTCGGATTTTAAAATTTCCTTTATCGAATCCGGAAGTATTTCTTCGGGGACCGAAGAACCCACAAGGCTTTCAAGGCTCAAAACATATTTAACGCCGTCAACCTTTTCCATCTTCTTTATCATTTCACGGACATCTTTTGTGGGTGTGTCCGCATCCACAAGCAGCATATGAGTTGATGCGATATCAAACTCTTCCTGAAGTTTGGAATTTGCGATAACATATTCCATGTCTTCGGGCAGGCACTGACCCATGTCATAATAAACCTCGTCATTCGTTTTGCTGTATCCGTAGTATGCCGGAGTTATAAGCAGAACGAAAAGCACCAAAAATACCAGAAAGATCTTGCATACACCCTTGGCAAATCCGCTCATATCCGGGATAATCGACTTGTGTCTTGTCTTCTGCAAGGGCTTGTCCAAAACAAGTATTACAGCCGGAAGCACCGTAACACATCCGATAACTCCCAAAAGAACACCCTTTGCCATAACGATTCCTAAGTCGCGGCCCATTGTAAATGACATGAAGCAAAGTGCTATAAAGCCTGCGATTGTCGTAATCGAGCTTCCCAAAACGGAAATGAATGTGTCATGTATCGCATAAGCCATTGCTTCGTGGTGATCCGATTGTTTTGTAAGATGCTCGTTGTAGCTGTGCCATAAGAATATGGAGTAGTCCATCGTAACGGCAAGCTGGAGCACAGCCGAAAGCGCCTTTGTTATGTATGAAATCTCGCCGAGGAAGAAGTTGCTTCCAAGGTTGATTATGATTGTAACGCCAATGCAAAGCAAGAATACGAACGGTACAATCCAGCCGTCAAGCAGTATCATCATCGCAATGCATGCACACAAAACCGCAAGTCCGACATATATCGGCTCTTCCTGCTCGCAAAGGTCCTTAAGGTCCGTTACAAGTGCACTCATTCCCGAAACAAAGCATTGCTTGCCTGTTATGGAACGAATCTCCCTTATCGCATCCATCGTGACATCTTCCGATGTTGCCGAATCAAAGAAAACCGCCATCATTGTCGCATTATCTTTGTTGAATGCATCATAGAGCTTATCAGGAAGCAGCTCCATCGGAATCGAAATATCCGCAAATGAGTCATACCATATAACGGATTCAACATGATCTACTTCTTCGATTTGGCTCTTTAATTTCGAAACATCCTCCACAGACATATCTTCCACGATTATGAACGAGAATGCTCCTTTGCCGAATTCGTCCATAAGAAGATTCTGGCCGACAACCGTGTCCATATCTTCCGGCAGATAATCCAGCATGTCATAATTTATCCGCGTGCTGATGATTCCGAATATTGAAGGTACCAAAAGGCACGCGGCAATTATAATAATCAATACCCGGTGTTTAACAATTGCTTTTGAAGCTCGCATTTGTTATTTTTCCTTTCCTATTTCATGATATTCGACATCGATCGTATCCGGTCTCTGGTTCTTCACAACTTTCACCGCACAGATTGCAACGCTTAAGTTTAATATGCCGTCAAGAAGCAGCGAAAATCCGATGAGCACAAGCAAAGCTTCTGTTCCTGCTGCCGGACAGAATGTGAGTATAAGCCCGATTAAGCAGGTAAGGATTGCAAGTACAAGTATCAGCCACCATGTGGAAATCCCGAATCTTTTCGAATCGATTGCTATTTGGATTTTGAAGAGTCCGTCCGCAAGCACCGGAATTCCGAACATTATGCAAAGAAAATTCATTGCCGCATTCGGATGTGCAAGAGTGATAACTCCCAAAACGATAAGCAGTACACCAAAGGCAAGGTCATACTGAAATGCAAGCCTGAACAAATCTCTCGAAAAAAATCCGAAAAGCTTGATTACACCAAATACAATCATTCCGATGCCAAGTGCCGTGCCGATCCACAATACCGAAAATGTCGGATCAATGATAAAAATTATGCCTAAGACGCAAAATAAAATCGAAGTCACGATATAACTTATTTTTGCGGCACGCATAGGTCCTGCTGAACGCATTTTTCAAGTCTCCTTTCAAAATTATTATAAAATGCACGGATAAGCTATGTTTTTACACAGTCCTCCTATCCGAACTTCTCTTTTTACCTTTGAGAGTATAATCATTTCAACCCCCCTGATAAACGGGCAAAAAAAAAAGACTGTCCGAAATTCGGATAGGTCTTTTAATTTGTCTGAAATTCAGACAAAATCAAGAAATTGCCCAAAAATCATGCACGGCACCTTTCAAGGATCATCTCGGGGAAGCCCTGGCAAAGAGCTATTATATGCTTCAAATCATCAAGCGCTTCATCATGCATGCCGGAAGTAACCCAATCTATGCACATACCGTAGATTTCGCACTTCAAAAATTTTATCAGAACTCTTCCGTCCGATTCGTCAAGCTTCGCATCCGGGAAAACCGTGGAAATATAAGTTGTCACAACGCTTTCGCAAAGCTGCATGGCACCTGTCGTGAAAATGTCACGGTTTGCGGAATCATAAATATGCATTATCGCACGGCGGTTTTCGCGCGCCATTTCGAACGCAGCCTCGAAACATTCGTCGAGCGAGTTTATTGAAGGGTAACGCTTTATTATGGAATCGGTAAGCTCGGTTACGATTTCCGAAATTAACGAAGGTATGTCCTGAAAATGATAATAAAAAGAATTACGGTTTATTCCGCAGTCTTCAACAATATCCCGCACGCTTATTTTGTTGAGCGGTTTCTCGTTTAAAAGCTTTATGAATGAAGTTTTTATTGCCTGATTTGTGAAGTTTGCCATAAAAGTTTCCTTATATAAAGGCAATGCCCTGCAGCGTCAAAAAAATTGCGAACATCGTGTTCAATTTGCATCTGCACGCAGTTCGAACAAAGCCGTATGTATAAAATTATATTCAATTTTCCGATTATGTCAAATCTGCCGCTTTTTAAAACTGTGCTTTGCAGAACCACTGCCTGAGAGCATGCGAAAATTTTCGCCCCACAGGGAGTCTTGTTTTGTCATTAAGTATAACGAACTGCCTTTTTATAACCGAAACATATTTGAAATTAACAATGAAAGAACGATGAGTCCTTCTGCAGCTTGTTTCCGTTAGGAGTGTTTCAAGATCCTTGATTGAAATGTGAACAACCGTGCATTCGTCAATGCTGTACATAAAGACTTTTTTCCCCGAAGCCTCAAAATAAAGCACATCTTTTCGGTTCACGGCTTCATATCCGTTTCTTTTCCGCACATAGATTACTTCATTCTTTATCAGAAAATCGTTCATACCTTCACCCTTTTCAATATATCAAAAAGGGGGGCTTTTTTTGTAAGTATAATTTGCTCTAAAAGCGGCACCTTCAACAGATGCCGCTTTCTTGGCTTGTAAACTATGGTTTTTTATTTTGCCTTTCGGCTTTCATAAAGCACCTGCGCACTTAAATATCAAATGCACTTCCGGCTTTATTGTGCTTTTGCATTTTGCTTTTCGCTGTAATGATGTGCTTCCTCCAGGATCATGTCTTTGACCTTCATCAGACGAATCTGAGTCGATCTTTCGTTTTCATCAAGCTTTTGCGAAATATACTTGATGGTTTCCTGGGTTTCTGGAATCATTACATGCTCCAATGCGTTAACACGACGACGAGTTTTTTCGATTTCCGAAGCCATGAGCTGGCAGGCCTTTTCAGCCTCAGCAAGCCTCAGCATATCCTGAAGCACTTCCGATAAGCTGTAAACGGCTCCGTCCAGGTCGCTTGACGTGAATGCATATCCGTATGAATAAATATCACTCGGATCTGCGGTCCTCGTTTTATACTCGAATACGGGAATCTCAACGCTCATTACATTCTTGAATCCCGCTTCCAAAGTAACGCTCTGTCTGGGGGCAATGAATGCGGTATTTACCTCCGCATCATCCATGCCTGCTCTTGCAAGAACAAAGTTTTGATTGGCTTTGTTGATTCCTGCTTCCACCTTCTCGCGAAGTGCTCTGTTTTCACGCACAAGGTCAAGAAACTGTCTCATCAACTCGTCTCGTTTATCCTTTAATAACTTATGTCCCCTAATGGCGGTCTTAAGCTTTTTCTTTTGCTTTCCGAGCTCCATACGGGTAGGATTAACTTGCTTTCTTGCCATGATCTGCTCCTTACTTCTTATCGTAGTACTTGTCTAAGAACTCATCTTTAATCCTCTTAAGCTCTGTTCTCGGAAGGATTCTCAAAAGTTCCCAGCCAAGGTCAAGAGTTTCTTCGATATCTCTGTTTGCCGCAAAGCCCTGAGATACATATCTCTTTTCAAACTCATCGGCAAATTGAGCATAGAGCTTATCCATATCGGTAAGAGCTGCCTCGCCCAAAACGACCATGAGTTCCTTCGCCTCTTTACCACGTGCGTAAGCTGCAAACAGCTGGTTCATCGTGTTTGCGTGGTCGACACGCGTCTTTCCTTCGCCGATACCCTTATCCTTAAGACGAGAAAGTGAAGGAAGAACATCGATGGGAGGAACAACACCCTGTCTGAAAAGCTCACGGCTTAACATGATCTGACCCTCTGTGATGTATCCTGTAAGGTCGGGGATGGGGTGAGTCTTGTCATCTTCAGGCATTGTAAGAATGGGGATCATCGTGATGGATCCGTCTCTTCCTGCCTGGCGTCCTGCTCTTTCGTACATGGTAGCAAGGTCGGTATACATATATCCGGGATATCCGCGTCGTCCGGGAACTTCCTTCTGAGCTGCGGAAACCTCACGGAGTGAATCGGCATAGTTTGTGATGTCCGTCAAAATAACGAGGACATGCATGCCCTTCTCAAATGCAAGATATTCTGCTGCGGTAAGTGCCATCTTGGGTGTTGCAAGTCTTTCAACAGCGGGGTCATCGGCAAGGTTGACAAACATAACCGTGTGGTCGATAGCACCTGTCTCCGTGAATGACTTTGTGAAGAAGTTGGACTCCTCGAATGTGATACCCATTGCCGCAAATACAACGGCAAACTGCTCTCCGGTTCCTCTAACCTTTGCCTGCCTTGCAATCTGAGCAGCAAGCTCAGCGTGAGGCAAACCTGTCATAGAGAATATAGGAAGCTTCTGACCTCTAACCAGTGTGTTAAGTCCGTCGATTGCGGAAACACCTGTCTGGATAAATTCCTGAGGATATACACGTGCTGCCGGATTCATGGGCAGACCGTTAACATCCATTCTTTTTTCCGGAAGAATTTCCGGACCGTTGTCTATGGGGCGTCCCAGACCGTCGAACACACGGCCGAGCATGTCTTCCGACACGCCAAGCTCCATGGCTCTGCCCAGGAAACGCACTTTGCTGTTGTCAAGGTTGATACCTGTGGAAGCCTCGAACAGCTGAACTACTGCATTGCTTCCGTCAACCTCAAGAACCTTACAACGTCTTTTTTCTCCGTTTGCAAGCTCTATTTCGCCCAGTTCGTTGTAGGTTACGCCTTCAACGTCTGAAACCATCATAAGAGGACCTGCAACTTCTTGTATTGTTCTATACTCTTTCGGCATAATTAGTCCTCCTTAACCAATGCTAATTCAATCTCATGCTTCAGTTCTGCAACAATCTTGTCGAATTCTTCCTGAATATGGTCATGAGTTGTGTATTTGTAACGGCCGATTGTTTCTCTTACAGGAAGCGAAACAAGGTCTTCAACATATGCGCCCTTTTCCAAAGCCGCAAGTGCTTCGTCATAGAAAGCAAGAATCAGCTTCATCATAAGGAACTGCTTGTCAAGCTCCGTATATGTGTCAACTTCATGGAAGGAATCCTGGTGCAGGAAGTCCTCACGAATCGAACGGGCAGCTTCCATCTTCAGGCGGTCAGGTGCAGAAAGTGCATCCATGCCGACCAACTGAACGATTTCTTCCAATGCAGCCTCGTCTGAAAGCAGTTTCATCATACGGCCTCTGCATTCCATCCACGGTCCTTTAACGGCTTCATCGAACCAAGGTCCCATGTCTGATGTGTAGAGCGAGTAACTTGTAAGCCAGTTGATAGCGGGGAAGTGTCTCTTGTATGCCAAAGATGCATCCAGTCCCCAGAACACCTTAACAATACGAAGTGTTGCCTGTGATACGGGCTCTGAAATATCACCACCGGGAGGTGAAACGGCACCGATTGCCGAAAGAGCACCTTCTCTGGGATTCTTTCCGTTTG
>CAVHKC010000020.1:0-12386 GCA_963636455.1 Ruthenibacterium lactatiformans | reverse complement strand
TAAAAAGGCTGTATTCTTATAAAATAAACTTATATAGTAATATTTTTACATGAAGTGAAATATTGTTATAAAAATGGGGTTGTGTGTAGACGTTTATAAAAAAATTCTTTAGAGGTTCCGAATTTATATTATAAAGTCAATACATTTCTTCCCCAAAAACAATGCATAAGTGTCGGGGTTTTTAAAATTTAATAAAGCAAACTTTTGGAAAGCCTTGGCACGGGCAGAACAAGAGAAGGAGAAGTATTATGGGTAAAATGAAAAAACTTATTGCATTGCTTATTGCATGTGTGCTTGTTATAGGCACTCTTGCGGCATGCTCGGACAGCGGCAAAACATCTGACAGTTCATCGGACGGCTCAAATCAGGCTTCAACGGATAAGGACTGCATTCTTGTAGGATATGCAGGACCTTTCACAGGTTCCTTGGCAGAGTTCACACAGGCATTTGACTGGGACAGCCAGCTTTGCCTTGATGCCATCAATGCAGACGGCGGAATTTATATCGAATCATACGGCAAAAAGCTTCCCGTCAAGGTTGTTACGGCAGATACGGCATCAAGTGCGGCAACGGCAACGGAAGTAGCAAAAAAACTCATCCTTGATGATAAGGTTGATATTTTGGTCGGCGCATGGACACCGGAAAACACGGCACCCGTTGCGGCAGTTGCGGAGCAGTACGGAGTTCCGTGCCTTTGCACAAACAGTCCTTATGAATCATGGACGGCAACATATGAGCCCGAATGGGCATATGGATGCATGTTCTCGGTTAAGGACATCGTAAACGGATATACTTCGGCACTCAAGAAAATCAAAGATCAGACAAACGGTATCGTCGGCTTCCTTTTTGATTCCGATGTAGACGGCGTGACATTCTCGGCAGAACTTCAGCCGCTGCTTGAAGAAGCTGGATTTACTGTATATGATCCCGGAAGATTTTCGGTTGATACAACAGACTTCACATCAATAATTTCAGATCTTCAGGCGCATGACTGCGATATAATCTGCGGAAATCAGATTCTGCCAAACTTCATGACGGCATGGAAGCAGTTCAATGAAAAGAATTACATCCCCAAGGCAATGGTAATAGGAAAAGGACTTTGCTACGGCACAGACTTCATGGCACTTGACCCTCTGCCCGACGGGCTTCTTTGCGAAATCGAATTTTCAAAGACATTCCCTTATAAATCAGAACTTTTGGGTCTTACATGCGAAGGCCTTGCAAACCTTTGGGAAGAACAAAAGGGCACGCAGTTCCCTGTATGTTCTTTCGGATATGATGTTGTTTTGTGGGAAGTTCTGAACGAAGCTTTGAAGAGCTGCAAGGATTTGGAACCCGAAACAATAAGGGATGCAATCGGTGCAGTCAAAATGGATTCGATCTACGGACCCGTTGAATTTACAGAGTGCAACGGCCATGTTTCAAAGTTCCCCATCGTTTGCGGACAGTGGTATCCGAGCAAGACATGGGATAACACATATGATTTCAATGTTGTCGGAGTAGGCGATTATTCGGAGATTCCCGAAACGGATCCCTACATAATTCCCAATACAACACAAAAATAGAACCTCATAAAGTTTTGAAAAAGAGGCAGCTGCAGGCGGTTAAGGAGGCCGCTTGCAGCCACTTCTTGAAGGTAAGCATAGCAAAAAGCATTAAAGAAGGAGGGGATAGTGTGGAACCTATCTTAAAGGTTGAACATCTGGCGATATCCTTCGGAAGCAATCAGGTATTAAAGGACATAAATTTTGAACTGGCTCCGAATGAAATACTGGGGATTATCGGCCCGAACGGAGCCGGAAAAACTGTTATGCTCAATATCATAACGGGGATTTTAAAGCCTACGGGCGGAAAGGTTATATTCAAAGGAAAAGATATAACCGATATGAAAATCACGCAAAGGGCAAGAGAAGGCCTCGGAAGAACCTTCCAAATTCCGAGAGCGTTCGAAAAAATGAGTGCTTATGAAAATATTATCACGGGCGGAATTTTCGGAGCCGGACATTCTGAAGCTGATGCAAAGAAAAAGGCAGAAGAAATACTGAACCTTATCGGGATGAGGGATAAGGCGGACATTGACGCCGGCCAGCTTGCTCTTCTTGACAGGAAAAGACTGGAAATAGGAATTGCATTGTCTTCGGAGCCGGACGTGCTTTTGTTCGATGAAGTTGCGGGAGGCCTTACAGAATCCGAAATAGAAGATATTTTGGGCATTGTAAAGACTCTTAAATCTGAAGGATACAGCATAATTTGGATAGAACATGTAATACAGACCATGCTTCACGGAACGGATAAGGTTTTGCTTCTGGCAGACGGAAAAGATGTTATCTGCGGAAAGCCGGAAGAAGTAATGGCATCCGAAGAAGTCGAAAGAGTATACCTGGGGGTGAGGAAAAAATGAGCGAAAAAGACATAATCCTTAAGGTAGAAGATATTGAAGTTAAATACGGTGACTTCCTTGCAATAAGCGATCTTTCGATGCAAATTGAAAAAGGGAAAATAACAACAATAATAGGTGCAAACGGAGCCGGAAAATCCACGCTTTTGGACACCGTGATGGGGATAAACAAGCCCACAAAGGGAAAGATTTATTTCAAAGGCGAGGATATAACGAAATTCAAAACAAATGCGATAGTCCGCAAGGGCATAAGCATGGCACCCGAGGGAAGCCTTGTTTTTGAACAGATGAGCGTGAAGGAAAATCTTCTTATGGGCTCATATGTTCCGGAATCAAGGAAAAAGAGGGGCGAGCTTTTTGAAAGAGTTTATTCGCTTTTTCCTATTTTGAAAGAAAAGGAAAAACAGGCGGCAACATTTCTAAGCGGCGGTCAAAGGCAGATGCTTGCGATTGCCCGTGCTTTGATGGCCGATCCAGAAATCGTAATCTGTGATGAAATTTCACTGGGTCTTGCGCCTGTTATCATCAACGATATCTTTGACAAAGTTAAGGATATCAACAAGGAGTTCGGAACAACGTTTATCATTGTTGATCAGGAAGTTCAGCGAAGCGTGGACAATTCAGACTACAGCTTTGTTATGGTCAAAGGCAGCATGGTAATGGAAGGAGAACCGTCGAAGCTCGATATAGACGAAGTGAAAGACGCGTTCTTCGGAATAAACAAATACGCATAGGAGGTCGAAATGCAAACTTTATTACAAAGTATTATATCGGGAATACTGCTCGGCGGCCTGTATGCGATAATCGGCATAGGCCTGTCGATTGTATTCGGCATTATGAAGCTTACAAATATCGCACACGGAACGCTTATGATTCTTTCATCGTTCTTCGTGATGATAATAACTTCAAACATAATTTCGAATGTCTGGATTGCGATCTTGATTTCCATAGTTTTCATGGTTATCATCGCATTCTTCTTTCAGAAATTCCTTGTTAATGCCGTAATAGACAAGGGCGATGAGCCGGCACTTCTGGTTACCTTCGGTTTTTCGATTGTAATACAGAACGTACTTGAAATTTTCTTTGCTTCAAATCCGCAAAGTCTTTCGGGCACAAATTCACTCGCCTCGACAAATATCCTGGAAACAAAATGGTTTTCAATTCCGGGGTCTTATTTCCTGGATTTTGTCGTTGCGGTAATTGTTATAGTAATATTAAGCATAGTAATGAAAAATACCAATGTCGGAAGGGCGATAAGGGCAACCTCCGACAACAAAAAAGCCGCAGAGCTTATGGGCGTAAACACCAAGCTTATGTTTGTCGTAACCATGGGAATAGCCATGGCAACGGCGGCAATTGCGGGATATCTTGTGGGAAGCACATTTGTTTTCTATTCATATTCCGGCACATCGTACCTGATTATCGCTTTTGGTGTTGTGGTTATCGGCGGAATGGGCTCGCTGTTCGGAACCCTTTTGGGCGGAATCTGTTTGGGACTTGTTCAGCTTGTCGGCGCCAACTTCTTCGGAGCCGGCTGGCAGTCGCTTACGGGATATGTTTTCATGCTTATTATTCTGGCATTCCTGCCTAACGGTATTTTAGGCAAGAGAAAAAGAAGTTAGGAGGTGCAGGAATGAAGATGTTTGATTTTTCGGATAAAAAACATACGACCCATTCGGTGAAATGGATTGTTATCATTGTTCTGGCAATTTTCTTCCTGACATTCGGATTCTGGGGAAGCCAGTTCTTTATAAGCATATTTACGCTCGTAATGATATATCTTGCAATGTCGCAGATGTGGAACCTTTTAAGTGGATTTGCGGGGCTTACATCCCTCGGTCATCAGGCGTTTTTCGGAATAGGCGGATATGCATTGGCATTGGCGGCGCAGAAGTTCAAAATCAGTATGTGGTGGAGCTTTTTGATAGCCATTGTGGTGTGCGTTGTATTTGCATTTGTCATTTCCGTGCCGATATTCAAAATGAACGGCGTGTATTTCACGATCGGAACATGGATTATCGCAGAAGCATTGTGCACATTGTTCCTTAATTGGGACTTTGTCAACTACGGAATAGGATACACAATAAGTGCGGCACTCAAGGTGTCGCAGTCACAGCTGTATCTTTTGTCGGCAATACTCGGCATAGGCTCGACCGTGCTGCTTATTGTGATAATGAGATCAAAGCTCGGAATGTCCTTAAGGGCAATCCGTGATAACACAAGTGCGGCCGAAGTAAGAGGCGTCAAAGTGTTTGCCACGAAGCTAATTGTTTTCCTGATATCGGCAGCGGTTATGGGCATTGCAGGCGTTGTAATGTTCATCAATCAGATCTATATTACGCCAAAGGGCGCATTCAGCATGGACTGGACCATTGTTATGGTATTCATTGTAATAATAGGCGGATTGGGAACAATAGAAGGGCCGATTGTCGGAGCGTTTATCTATGTAATAATCAACAGGATACTTTATAATTTCCCCGGATATACAAACTTGATTCTGGGTATAATTGCAATTGTGATTATCATCCTTGCACCCAAGGGAATCATGGGATATTTGGGAGACAAATTTAAGTGGGATATCTTCGATATAAGAAGACGGCTGGAAAGATAACAGGACAGAAGGGCTTTTAAAAAACCAAGATATTGCATAAAGATAAGAAGGAAGGTCACTGCAATTGCAAGAGAGTCTTCCTTCTTTTTTGATTGTTGTATTTCTTTGAATGGTATAAAATACAGAAGCTGAGGTCAGACTGCTGCTAACAGCGATTTTGCCTTGCACTGCATGGCTTAAAAGTTATCAGCGGCAGTGCAGCCGCAGGCAGGAAGAAGAATATAACAGATAATAAAGCTGCTAAGCAGTAGGTTTAATATTAAAAAGATACGAGGATTTAGTATGGCAAGAAATTTGGAAGAAACAAGAAAGCATTTTGAAAACGACAAATTTGCAAGCGAAGTAACGGGGGCGGTTATCGAAGAAGTCGGCGACAATTGGGCTGTCTGCAGCCTTAAGCTTACGGATGGTCACAGAAACGCCCGAGGCCAGGTGATGGGAGGCGCAATCTTTACTTTGGCAGACTTTTGCTTTGCCGTCTCTTCAAACCACGATTCGATTGATACAGTCACAACAGTAAGCCAAATCAGCTATTTAAGAGCCGTTAAGGGCGATACAATATATGCAAAAAGCCGCCTGATAAAAGACGGCAGCACCACATGCTTTTATGAAATCATGATAACAGACAACAAAGGAAACGAAGTCGCATCGGTTGCTGTTAGCGGAATGCATATTAAGAAGTGATTTTTAAAGTCAAAGCATTCGAAGATTATCGTCCTTGAACAAACCGAGGCTTCGGCTTCTTTCAATCTGAGCAAGCATTTTGGGAATATCCCGATTCAAAGTGCCTGCAAGTGAAATGTAGTTTGAAGCATGGTTCGAACGGAAAATGGTTCCTTCGGAGTCCGTATTCGACAAAAACAAAGACATTTCTTCGGCAGTTTGCGATGGTGTAAGAAGCTTCATTTTTCCGCTTCGTACTTCTTCAAGCATCGGCGCACCGCTTTCCAGAAGCAAAGTCAAAAAGCCAAGGTAGGCAGGCTTCATCTGTGAAATAAGCCGTGCGGAATCAAGGGCATGCTCTTTCAAAAGGCGACTTCCGCCAATGCCTGATATAAGCGTTACGCTAAGCTTAATGCCTGTGCCCAAAAGGCGTTCTGCCGCTTCGGCATATTCGGCTGCGGTAACGCCCTTTTTTATGTGTTTTAAAATTTCGTCATTGCCGGATTCGGCACCGAGATAAATTATTTCAAGGCCCGCATCATGAAGCTTTGAAAGTTCGTCTTTTGTTTTGCGCAGAATATCCTGCGCCGCACCGTAGCAGGTTATGCGCTCGGTTTTCGGAAGATATTTCCTGCACAGATTCATTATTTCAATCAACTTATCAGAAGAAAGCGCAAGTGCGTCGCCGTCTGCAAGGAAAATTCTTACTTTGCGATTTGCATAATAAAGTGCGGATTCCCGAAGGTCCTCCTCAATTTCCGTCATCTTTTTTATATGAAATTGCTTGTCTTTGTACATCGTGCAGAAGGTGCAGCTGTTGTGCGCACATCCGACTGTAACCTGAAGAATCAGGCTGTATGCCTCGCTTGGCGGGCGGTATATCATTCCTTCGTAGTGCATTGTTTCAGTCCTCTTCATTGGTGCCGACCGAAAATCGGCCGCAGTTACTCATGGGATGTATTTTCGTTATCCACCATGAGATGTTTTTCCATTATCTACAGCCTGCGCAAAATTTGCACGAGTTAAATTTGTGGCTGATTTGCTGTATTCTTAAATATCATTATTTTATGGGGCACCATTAACATCGTCAAGGGAGGTTTTTTGTAAAAGTAAATTTCGATAAAAGGTACCTTGCAAAACACAAAATTATGTATTATCCTATTCATACGGCAGGTACCTTGCACAGCATCTTTGAAGCGGCAGGGCTAAACCTGAAAGAATATAAGAAGAATTGCACTTAGTGCTTTTCGAGATTTTTATTCAGGATTAAAAAACATAAAAAGCTTTTAAAAAGTGAATTTGCAAAATTTTAAAGCAGCACAGACAGGAGGATGAAATGAAGAAAGAATACAAATCAAGCGAAGAAAGAATATTTGCAGGATTCAGAAGGTTCAGTAAAATCTTAAAAAAAGATGAGTTCAGCCATCACGGGAAAGCAAGACTTTTGTGCCTTCTCATCGAAGACGGTCCCATGACGCAAAGAAATTTGCAGGAAAAAGCAGAAATCACATCTTCTTCCGCAAGCGAGCTTTTGAGGAAAATGGAAGACCATGGCTTGGTAACAAGAAAACAGGATCCTGATAATGCCAAAGGGCTGATCGTGGAAATTACGGAAAAAGGAAGAGAAAGGGCAGAAGAATTTGAAAACGAAAAAGACGCAAAAACAAAGAAGCTTTTTGCATCTTTAACGGAAGAGGAAAAAATTCAGCTTGCCGACATGCTGGACAAAATACAAGACTCATGGTACGAGGAGGGCCTGTTTTACGGCGACTGCAAACGCCACAGAAGAAAGCACCTTGGAAGAGAGTTTAATCAGGATTAAGAATGGTTTTCCCGGGAAAAACCTGTTGTTCGGCCTTGCTTCCGATTGGAAGGTTGAAACATTTGCATTCTACATCACGATAAATGTGTCTGTCAATAAAATGGGAACGAACGGCAATATTCGGGGAACGAACGACAATATTTCTGCAAAGACCGTTATTTATTTAACAAAGTCTCCCCGCAAAACGCAGATTATGGCTGCATGAGTAAACTATTATAGTTAATGTTTTTTCCGGGTTAATTAAGAAATTAATTATCATATATGGAAGAAATTTTTTAAAAAGTGTACATATGGTGTCACCCATCACCTATATTAAGAAAACTCTTGCCAGTAAATAAAATTTCAAACGAATGAAATTTCAAAATATGGGTGCTCCCAACAGGAAACAAGAATATTAAAAACCGGCGGAAAACCGCCGGCTTTTAATATTAACAAGGTGATATTCAAGAGCAGGTTGTGGGTGATAAAAGCACTCCCGCATCCTCTGCAAGTTTCCTGATGTGTTTCAACGGTGCGTCTGAATCCTGACGAAGCTCATTAGTACCGGAAAATTCTTCCCGCATTTTTCCAAGCAGACTCGTCGCCTCTTTGGATAACGAAAGCTTTGAACCATCGGTGCCAATCACATCCGCAATTTTTGCGACCAGTTCCTGTGCCTCGCCCAGCATTTCGGCTTTTCTGTTTTCGACAAATTTTAAAACAGGAGGTTCGCCGTAATCACACCAACGCTTTGCGGGCCTTTCCGGAAGAAAGCCGAGCTTTTCCATTTCATCGGCAACATCCTTAAGCCCGTACTTTTCATATGTTTCACGGTACGGCCAGCCGGTTTCCAAATCCCAGCCGCGCGATTCGTAGTAGAGGTCAACAAACTCATTCCAGCTTTTCCAGTCAGCAACATCATTCCAGCTGTCGGGAACCTGCAGCAGATGCCAGATTGACTGCATTTCCAGCTGCCTTGTTCTTCCAAAGTTCCTTATAAGGATCGCACGGAATAAAAGCTTCGAACGAAATGCCGCATCTTCAAGCTCTTCAGGGTCCATCTCATAGCCGGTTGCGCAGGTATATATTTCAGATTCCATGCTCGGCCACCAAAGGTCGGGACTCTGCCACTCGCAGCATGGAACGGCGTCCTTTATTTCGGCGCAGTTTTGCGTGTGATTTACCGCATCGATTATGTGCATGCAATGGTAAGGGTCTTTGAGAGCCGCATCATGATATTCATATTTGCAGTGGTAGTGTTCAACAGTCTGCGCATCACGCGTTGAAAGCATATTTATGATATTCATTCCGAGCCATGTAGGCTTATCTATCGCACCTTCAAAACCGCGTCCCTGCCAGTGAACGCTGTGACCCCAGGCAGCCTCAAGGCTTACGGGGATATCTATGCGCTCGCCGCCGAGTTCGTTTGAGAAACGCTCATGATAAATCGTATCACCAAATTCGTCTTTTCCAAGCTTTCTGATGGTTCGCGCCATTCCCTCGGCAAGAAGATTTCCTAACTCTCCTTCGCGATAGACCAGCATGTGTATGATATGGAACATAAACGGTGCGCTGTCAACATCGACGGGCATGCCGAAATCTATGCCGTGTTTTTCAAAAAGTCCTTCCTTTTGGCACATCGAAAGCCATGTAGAAAGCCAGATAACAATTTCCCATTTGTCTATGCCGTATTCGTTGCACAGGTCGTTTACAAGCGTGCCCCTGTCATAATCCGGCTGCCAGAAATTGTATACATCCGGAAGAATAAACTTTGCCTGCCCTTCAAAATCAGGATCCGTAAAATCAGGCTCGGGAAAGTCACGGCCTAAGAGCTTGCACGGCGCACAGTAATTCTGCTTAGTCGGCCAGAACATGCCGATGGTTGTCGGGATATCCTGACGGTAATCGAATGTGCATATGCTGACACATTTTTCAATGTGGTTTACGCGCTCGGCGCTGAAAGCCGACAGACCGTTTATGAGCAGCGCATTACAGTGCTGATTGCATCCAGGAGAGCAGGCAACATTGCCGCGGTCGTATATGGCTTCAAACTCGCCGCCCGGAACGCCTATTTTGTCCAGATGCAGTACGGGAGAAGGCTTCATGCCGGGTCTGTTCATGTTAAGTCTCAAATATTTAAGCTTTTCAAAATCAGCGGCGCAAACGGAACCAGTGCCGTGGCAGGTTATGGCTTTGAGGTTTTTGGAACCCCAAACCGCGCCGAAACCGCCTTTTGCAAACACACAGTCATTTCCGGATGTGATGGATGCGAATCTTACAAGATTTTCGCCCGCCGGTCCGATAACCATGCTCTTGAAGGCATGACCGTGGATTTTTTCGATTTCAGCCTGCGAGTCATGAACGCGCTTTCCCCATAAATCATCTGCGGGGAGAATTTCAATTTTATCGTCATCAATCATTATATAAACCGGCGTGTCGGATTTTCCTTCAATAATAAATCCGTCATATCCGGCAAATTTAAGCTCCGTTGCAAACCAGCCGCCTATGTTTCCCCATGAATACTGTTCGGGAAAGCTTGATGCACCGATGCCACAGGCGGCGCTCCTTCCACCTGCGGGTATTCCTGTTCCCGTTGCGGGGCCGGTCATATATATGAATTTATTCCCCTCGTCAAAGGCTTTCGTGCCCGGCTTAACTTCGTCCCAGAAAATTCTGTTTATGAGCATTCGGCCGCCGACATATTTAGGCACGTATTTATACGTACTGAAGAAAGAAATCTCTTTTGTCGCAAGATTAATTCTGATAATTTTTCCGCTGTAGCCGTAGAGTTTTTGAGTGTTCTCTTCGTTGTCGAGAATGTCACTTAATGTGTAATTAGGCATTTTCAAGACCCCCTTTCTTCCGAGTTGCAGGCTGCTTCGCCTCCGGGATTATTGCTTCCGGCTGTCTCACCTTTGGGTGCGTCGCTTCCGGCGGCTTCACCTTCGGGTGTTCCGCCTTGAGGCCCGGCCGGCTGAGGCGTGAAATTCTTGGGGAAAAGCTCGCCGTCTCTGAATTCGGCATCACTGCTCAGACCGATGCAGACAACAGGGCACCATTTTATGCACTGAGGTCCGTCGGGCGATGTGCGGCACATATCGCATTTTTTTGCACGCCATTTTTTTCTGTCCTTATCGCGCATCATAACAATACGCGGCGGGTCAAAGCGGCATGCTTTGATGCAGAGTTCGCAGCCTATGCAGTTTTCCTCATCGATGTAAACAATTCCGTTTTCGTCGATTTTCATTGCCTGATCCTTGCGGGGGCATTTGTCGTAGCAGGGATGGTCTTTGCAGTGCTGGCATGTAAGAACTTCGTGAATCAAAGAGCGGGTTGCCAGATTAATCTGAATTCTGGCACATCCGGGACTTACGATTCCGTCATGTGTCATCGCGCACATAATAGAGCAGGTTTCGCATCCCGCGCAAAGTGAATATTCCTTTGAATATTGAACGACATGGTTAAAATAGAGATTTTCGTCAAGCAGATCTTTTCGTTCGTTGTCCATAGGCTTACTGCATAACATAAGCGTCATGCTTCTCCTTCCTTAGAAGGTCTGAGGCACTGTGCAAAATTTGATGGCGCATTCAGAGCTTCCATATTTCCATTCCATAAATATATACTTTTCTATATACCCAAAAACAGATGGCTTTGCCTGTTTACGGCTGCTAAAAATCCCAAGGCGGTTGCGCTTGGGTTAAAGCGTATAAAGCATTTTTGCCGCCGCAATGTATATATAAAAGTACATCATTCAACTGAATTTTAGTCCCGAAAAGAAGCAATGTAAAATATCAAGAACTTATCATATTATAAGTTTTCCTTTACATTCCCCGAAAATTACCAGATAATCAAATAAAGATGACACTAAGAGGTTTAAAGGGCAGAAGGGAGGCTGTCTGTGGACATACGCGGATTAAATTATTTTATCAGTCTGGCGGAAAGTCTGAATTTTACGAAAGCGGCAAAAGACTGTTTCATAACACAGACTGCAATGAGCCTTCATATAGCGAAAATGGAAGAGGAACTGGGATTCAGACTGTTTAACCGCAGCAACCGAAAGGTGGAGCTTACTGCGGGCGGAAAGGTCTTTTACGAACATGCGGTCAGGCTGATCGAAAGCTACGAGGACGCCGTAAGGCAAAGTAAGATTGCAGCTTCCGGCAAAAACGGCTCGATCAGGGTTTTGTTTTCAAGCTATATTGAAGAAGTAATGTTTTCAGCAAATCTTGCAAAGTTTCGAAAGGAAAATCCGAATACGGATGTTACGGCGGAGCTTACACTGCCGCGAAAAATCGTTGAAAAACTCACACAGGGCGGTGCTGATATTGCCGTCTGCAGGCCGTATGAAATGGAAAATCCCGACATCAGATTTGATGTTATCCGTGACGACCCCATTTATGCACTGATAAACAAAAACCATAAGCTGGCAAATAAAAAAGAAATTACAGGGGAAATGCTGGCGGGAGAGCAGCTGGTTGTGTGGGAACCAAAGGGCGTTCCGCAGGGCAACAGGGTTATGCGCGAGGAATGGACGATGTTTGGCTTGAAACCGGCATCCATTATGAAAGTAAACACACTGGAAGAAGTGCTGCCTCTCATTGAGCTCGATCACGGAATAGCGCTGTTTCCCAAATATGTTTATCCTTATTCACATATCCCGCACACGAAAACATGCGTGAGCATACCGCTTAATCTGGGCCCTGATACTCCGAAGCTTAAGCTTGCTGCGGGGTATCTGAAGACGAACAAAGACCCGATGCTTGCAAAGCTTATCGAGATATTAAAGAAAAAACAGCCGGTGAAAGAAAAATCGGTGTAAATATTTTTGCTGAAATACAAAGGCAGATGTATTTCAAGCCTTGAGGGCTCAAAATGACGGGAAATTAACCTTTGTCAGGCGTTTGTCCCTATAT